>CANOPV010000184.1 GCA_947568605.1 uncultured Clostridium sp. | reverse complement strand
ATTAATAAAATATATAAAAGCTAACAATATACAAAGTAATAAATTAAAAAATATAATTTAAACTTATAAATGAAAAAAGTTAATTAGCAATAAATATATTTAGGCTTAATAATTAAATAGAAAAAGTTTAGTCAATTACATATTAATAAAAAAAATAAGTAAGATATAATAATGCTAAATAATTAGTAAGAAAAATAAATAATAAATATTTAATATTGCATATATAATTGAATAATAAAAATATATTAAATAATATTATAAGAATAAAAATTGGAATTACTAAAAAGAAATGAAAGGTAAAAAATTAAATTATAATAATTTAAAAAACAACAATTTAAATTTTTAATAGAATAAAAAATAAAATTAGTAATTAATAAAATATATAAAAGCTAACAATATACAAAGTAATAAATTAAAAAATATAGTATAAAATTTAAAAATAGAAAAAGTAAAATAAATAATAATAAATATTTAATATTGTATATAATTGAATGATAAAATACAATAAATGATATTATAGAAATAATAAATTAAACTATTAGAGAAAGATAATAGAATTAATAATTTATAAAATATGTAAAGGAAAATAATATAAAAAATAATAAATATAAATATATGATTTAAACTTATAAATGAAAATAGTTAATTAATAATAAATATATTTATATTAATGATTAAATAGAAAAAGTTTAGTAAATTATAAATTAATAAAAAAAGTATAGTATAATAATATTAAATAATTACTAACCAAAATGAATAATAAATATTATTATAAAAATAAAATTATATAAAGAGACGATAATTAAAGAACTAAATTATAATGATCTAAAAAATTGTAATCGAAAATTTTAATAGAATAAAAGATAGTAAAATATAAAAATACGTTATATAAATAGATTATAAATATAAAAAATAGAGATTTATACTTTAAAATTCCATAAAAGAAAGATAGAAATATATAAATAGAGAATGAAATTAAATAGTATATAACTTTTAGTAAAGAAGTATAATAATAAATAAAAATGAAATATCTATTAATAAAAAAATTAATTAGAAACTTGTAATTGGGGATTAAAAAAAGTAATGTAAATATATTAGTAATAATAAAAAAATTGCTTAAAACCAATTTTGACATGAGTAAAATTTTATAATTAATATGCAGATCTTAAAAACTTTATAAATATGCAAAAATCCAAAAATTTCTATTGACAATTGGGTGTAAAATGTGCTAATATATATACTGTTACCGACGAAAGTTGGTAACATTTGCAGAGGTGGTCGAGTTGGTTTATGGCACCAGTCTTGAAAATTGGCGTAGGTTTATAGCCTACCGTGGGTTCGAATCCCACCCTCTGCGCCATTTTAATAAAGAACAACGAATTATATGGAGGCGTACCCAAGTGGTTGAAGGGGACTGTTTGCTAAACAGTTAGGGTTCGTAAGGGCCGCGGAGGTTCAAATCCTCTCGCTTCCGCCAAAAGCACTAAATACTTAAAAAGGTTTTAGTGTTTTTTATTATACAGAAAACAAGATATTATTTAATTATATTAAAGACATAATTGTATGTCACATTAGAAATTAGTTTAATTTTAGATTAGATATAAGAAAGTGGATTTGCCACATGTTACGCACTTTGTGAGGACGGTCTAATGAAACTTAACCTTGTTGTATAGGAATTATTCAATGTTCTTTTTTTGTTGCTTACGCTTGGTAACCCGCAAGCTATCAAGCCAAAAGTCGATTTTTCTTATACAATAAAAAGAAGAGCAAAATCGCAAAATGTTGCTCTTTTTTTTTATTGATTTATGAATATAATTTTTTTACAGAAATAAAATTATATAGGGTGAACTTAAATGAATAATATTGGAATTTGTTTTGCTGGAGGAGGAGTTAAAGGCGCAGCACATATTGGTGTGTTAAAAGCATTTGAAGAAGAAGGAGTTAATTTTGAATATGTATCTGGAACATCATCTGGAAGTATTATTGCAACTTTATATGCTTGTGGTTATTCCGCAGAAGAAATTTATACAATATTTAAAAAATATTGTAAACAAATAAAATATGTAGATGGAATTAATATAGTAAAAACAATTTTTGGATTAATATTTGAAAGAAAAATAATTATAGATGGATTAACTAATGGAAATAAAATAAGAAAAATAGTAAATGTAGCATGTAATGAAAAACGTATTAATAATATTAATCAAATAAAAAAAAATTTGATAATACCTGCTGTAGATTTATATGATGGAAAGTTATATGCATTCTCTTCAAAGAATAATAGGACAATTTATTCAAATAATATAAAATATATTTATGATTGCGAAATTGGAAGAATAGTTCAAGCGAGTTGTAGTTATCCTGGTATATTTTCACCATGTAAATATAAAAACACAAAATTAATAGATGGAGGAATTAGAGAAAATGTTCCATGGAAATTAGCAAAATTAAATGGAGCAGAAAAAATAATTTCTGTTATATTTGAGAAAGATATAAATATTGATAGAAAAAAAGAAAAAAATATAATAGAAGTAATAACAAATTCGGTGGATATATTATCTTATGAATTATCAAATTATGAATTAGCAGGTGCAGATTATTTATTAAGCATAAAAACAGAAAATATAGAGTTATTAGATATTAGTAAAATAGAATATTTATATAAATTAGGATATAATATTGCAAAGAAAATGATTAAAAATAATTATATAAAATAAAAAATATTTATTTTTTATTTTATATAATTATTTTTAAATTTTGAATTTATATAAAAAAAGCAAATTTATGCAAAAAAGTACTCAAACATTGCACAAAAGTCTAATATAAGCCATTAAAATTATTAAATTTTAGTAGGTAAACTTACTATTATTTTGTAAAAAATTAGAATATTAGTATGAAAAAATGATATATATCATATAGATACTATAAAATGTAAACTAAAAAGTGATAAAAAAGTAATAGAAAGGGGTTGAATTAAAATGAGATTAACTAAATATAAATTAAATGCAATTAAAAATGATAAAAATTAGTAAGTATTAGAATGAGTTTTAGGGCAGAAATAGTCTAATCAACAATTAATTTGTAGAAAGATAGTTTTTATATAGGGATTTAGGCAAATTTTGATATTGAAT
>CANOPV010000183.1 GCA_947568605.1 uncultured Clostridium sp. | reverse complement strand
GTTTAGTAGTAATTGACTATTTACAATTAGTACAAGGAACAAACAAAAGAAATGGAAGTCGTGAGCAAGAAATATCAGAAATAAGTAGGTCATTAAAGATACTTGCAAAAGAAATAGATGTTCCAGTAATAGCATTATCACAATTATCAAGAGCAGCAGAGCAAAGACCAGACCATAGACCAATGCTTTCAGATTTGCGTGAATCTGGTGCAATAGAGCAAGATGCAGATATAGTAATGTTTTTATATAGAGATGATTATTATAATCCAGATTCAGAAAAGAAAAACATAGCAGAAGTAATAATTGCAAAACATAGGTCAGGTTCAACAGGAACAGTTGAATTATTATGGTTAAGCAATTTTACAAAATTTGCAAACATAGAGCGTTATCGAGATTGATTTTTTATATAATAAAAAATTGTTTATTATACAATTCTTCGTTAAAATTATTTTTTAAATTAAATTAAACATTCAATTCTTCGCTAAAATATTTAAAAATATGCTTTTGGCTCCAATCGCTTCTTAGAAATTGTCGCCCGCAAAAGCAATTTTTAAATACCTTTTAGCTCGAATTTCATTAAATAAGATGTTAAAAAAATAATTCTTTAACTCGAATTGTCCTAGGAATGCAAAATATAAAAAATATAGAGAAAATATAGGGGCGTGCATTGCACGTCCGTTCTCCAATGGCTAGACCGAATAAATGTAGGGGCGATTTTAATCGCCCGCGGGAGAACGCTGTTCACTCTTACATAAAAAAATTGTAATTAAAGGAAAATATAAATGAAACAACAAATTTTAAAAACAATAAAAAAGTATAATCAAATAAAAAATGGAGATAGTATTGTAATAGGTGTATCACGGAGGACCAGACTCAATATGTTTATTAGACATATTAAACCAAATAAAAAAAGAAAAACAAATAAACTTCGATATATATGTAGCACATATAAATCATCAAATTAGAGAAGAAGCAAACGACGACGAAAGATATGTACAAGAATATTGTAAAAAAAATAACATACCATTCTATTCAAAAAAAATAAATATAATAGAAGAAGCAAAAAAAGAAAAAGCAGGAACAGAAGAAACAGGAAGAAATGCAAGATACAAATTTTTTGAAGAAATATTAATAAAAACCAATTCAAACAAAATAGCAACAGCACATACGGCGAATGACAACGCAGAAACAGTATTAATGAATATAATAAGAGGAAGCGGAACATCAGGATTAAAAGGCATTGTACCCGTAAGAGAAGGAAGATTTATTAGACCACTTATAGAAACATTAAGAGAAGAAATAGAAAAATACTGTGAAGAAAAAAAATTAAACCCAAGATATGATAAAACAAATAAAGAAAACATATACACAAGAAATAAAATAAGAAATTTGCTAATACCATATATTCAAAAAGGATTTAACCCAAATATAATAAACACACTAAATAGACTATCAGAAATTTCAAACGAGGAAAATAAATACTTTGAAAAAATAGTAGAAAATACATATAATGAAATTTTAATAAAAGAAAATGTAAATAGCATAGAAATAGATTTAAAAAAATTTAATTTATTAGAAAGTGTTATAAAAAGCAGAATTATATTATATACTATTAATAAACTATTAGGGAACTGCCAAGGAATAGAATTAATCAACATAAAAGACATAATAAAACTATGTGAAAACAACATTGGAAACAAATTCTTAATACCTAATAAGAAAATTAAAATTCTTGTAAAAAATAAAAAAATTTTTTTCATATCTAATATGTAATTCCGTAAGTAAAGCCTTACATACAAGCAGATTACAAAGAAAAAAGTTTTAAAAAAGTATTGAAAAGATTTTTTAAATGTGATATAGTGCAAAAAGGATAAACAGATGTAGGAGGTCAAAAAATTGAAAAGTGGATTAAAAACATTAGCAATGTGGGTTATAATAGGAATAATCTTCATTGTAGTATTAACATCAATAATAGACAATTCAGATACAAAAATGAGTTATTCTGAATTAATTAGTAAAATTGAATCATCAGAGGTTACAGAAATAGAACTTACATCAAATGGTTCAAAAGCGTATGTAAAATTAAAAGGAGACAATGTAAAAAAAGAAGTAAATATACCAAGCCTAGATAGTTTTGTTGATTATTCAACAGAATTCTTAAAAACAGGAAATATAAAATTATCAGAGAAATCTGAATCAATATTTATAACAATATTAGGACTATTATCACCATTCGGAATATTAATAATATTCCTTATATTCTGGTTCTTTATGATGAATGGTCAACAAGGTGGAAATAAAACTGTATCATTTGGAAAAAGTAAAGCAAGAATTATGACACCAGCAGACAAAAATAAAATAACATTTGCAGATGTTGCAGGAGTTGACGAAGAAAAAGAAGAATTAGAAGAAATCGTAGAATTTTTAAAAAATCCTAAGAAATTTACAGATATGGGAGCAAGAATTCCAAAAGGGGTATTACTAGTAGGTCAACCAGGAACAGGTAAAACACTACTTGCAAAAGCAGTAGCAGGAGAAGCAGGAGTACCATTTTTTATAATGAGTGGTTCAGACTTTGTTGAAATGTTTGTAGGTGTTGGAGCCGCAAGAGTAAGAGACCTATTTGAACAAGCTAAGAAAAACGCACCTTGTATAATATTTATAGATGAAATAGATGCAGTAGGACGTCAAAGAGGAGCAGGACTTGGCGGAGGACACGATGAAAGGGAACAAACATTAAATCAAATGTTAGTTGAAATGGACGGTTTCGGAACAAACGAAGGAGTTATAGTTCTAGCTGCAACAAATAGACCAGATGTATTAGATAAAGCATTATTAAGACCAGGAAGATTTGATAGACAAATAGTAGTATCAGCACCAGATGTATTAGCAAGAGAGCAAATATTAGAAGTTCACGCAAGAAAGAAAAGACTAGCAGAAGATGTAGATTTAAAAACAATAGCAAAAAATACATCAGGATTTTCAGGAGCAGACCTAGAAAACATATTAAATGAAGCAGCCTTACTTGCAGCAAGAAGAAATATAAATGAAATTGGAATGGCAGAAATAGAAGACGCAATGGTAAAAGTAACAATGGGACCAGAAAAGAAAACAAGAGTAAGAAGTGAAAAAGAAAACAAATTAGTAG
>CANOPV010000182.1 GCA_947568605.1 uncultured Clostridium sp. | reverse complement strand
GCGATTGGAGCCAAAAGCACATTTTTAAATATTTTAGCGAAGAATTGAATGTTTATTGTAATTAAAAAAATAAATAATTAAAATATTAAAACAAGGAGAAAACAATGTCATTTTATTCGCCATCAATAGAAAAATTAATAGAAGGATTTGAAAGATTACCAAGCATAGGTCATAAAACAGCAGTAAGACTTGCATTTCACATATTAAATGCAACAGAAGAAGAAACAGAAGAATTTATATCTGCAATAAAAAATGCAAAGAAAAATTTAAAATATTGTTCAAAATGTTATAACATATCAGACACAGACCCTTGCACAATATGTAGTAATCCAAAAAGAAATGAAAATATAATTTGTGTAGTAGAAGATGTAAAAGATGTAATCGCAATGGAAAGAACACACGAATTTAAAGGAGTATATCACGTATTGCACGGCTCAATTTCGCCAATGAATGGAATAGGGCCAGACGATATAAAAATAAAAGAATTATTATCAAGAATGCAAAATCCAGAAAATAGTATAGAAGAAATAATAATTGCAACAAACCCAAGAGTAGAAGGAGAAGCAACAGCAATGTATATATCTAAATTAATAAAACCATTAGGAATAAAAGTAACAAGAATAGCACACGGAATACCAGTAGGAGGAGATTTAGAATATACAGACGAAATAACACTAACCAAGGCATTAGAAGGAAGAAGAGAAATATAAGATAAAAACTCAGTCGCATAATTGCGACTGAGTTTTTTATTTTGTTGCATCTCCTAATAAAATCTCACAAATATCTTTTGTAGAATGTTTTTTTGCAAATAACCTTGCATTAATTTTCATTTTTCTCATTAAAGATGGATTATTAAATAAATTTCTTAAAACATCTTCAACATCATCTTTTTTTCTTATCCAAATACCAAGATTTTGACTCTCTAAAAACTCAGCATTTTCTGTCTCTTGACCAGGAATTGGATTAATTACAATAATAGGTAAACCAGAAGCTAAACTTTCTGTTGTAGTTAATCCACCAGGCTTTGTAATAACCATATCAGATATACTCATAAGTTCTGGCACTTTATTAGTATAAGAAAGAACCTTTATAGAATCCTCCTTGTTATATTCTTTAACAATTTCATCAAAATTCTTTTTCATCTTTTTATTTTTTCCTGAAATTGCAATAATCTGAATATTATCAAAATTTTCAGCCATAGTTTCTAGCATTTTATAAGTTTTACTTTTGCATAACCCAAATTCGCCGCCAGCAAAGAAAAGAATAGTTTTTTTATTAGGGAGTAATCCAAAATAAGATAAAGTTTCCTCTTTGTTATAACTTTTTAGAAATCTATTAGAAAGCGGAATACCAGTAGCAAAAACTTTATATGCGGGAATACCAAGATTAATAACTTCATTTTTCATTTCTTCGTGTGCTACAAAATAATAATTCATATAATTAGAATCTGTTAAATATTGTGGGTGAGGAGCATAATCAGTTATTATTGTAGCAAGTTCAGAATTAATTTTTCTTTTCTTTTTTAAATATGCACACATTTGGCTTGCAAATGGATGAGTACAAATTATTAAATCTGGTTGAATCGTTTGTAGTAATTTTTTTAATTTTAGAGACATTACTTTATTAGAAGTATGACTTATCCTAGACATAGGCCCTTTTTTAGTTTTAGTATATATTTTTCCCCAAGCCCAAGGAGTTTTTCTTGCAATTTCAGTGTATGCTGTTGTTGTAATTTTATTAAAACTATGATTTACATATTCAATACAATCTACTAAAATTGTATCAATATTACTATAATGTGTATCTATATATTCTTTAATTGAATTTGCGGCACTAAGGTGTCCACCACCATAAGAACCATAAAAAATCAATACTTTTTTCATATTATTAAATTCCTCTCGAATAAATAAATTTATTAAAATTAATGTGAATACATTTTATCATAAAAATATAAAAAATACAAAATAATTTTGTATAAATTATAAAAAAAAGTAAAAAATAATAAAAATATAAATTTATGGAGGAATAAAATTGGAAAATATTAAAAATGGTTCAATACATTTAAAAAATAGTTCAAAAATGAAGATTATGATAGCAATCATAATTATATTAATAATTACTATTATAGGCTTAATAGTATATATGAATAATAATAAAAAAGACACAATAAGAACATCATCAAACATATATAATATGTCATTTTACGAAGCGGTAGACTATGTAGATAATGTCGAAACATATCTTGCAAAATCTTTAATATCTACATCATCTGAATATAGTGCAAAAACATTAATGTATGTATGGAGAGAAGCAAACTTAGCACAAGCATATCTAGCACAAGTACCAATTTCAAATGAAGGCTTATCAAACACATCAAAATTTTTAAATCAAGTAAGTGATTTTAGTTATTCATTAGCAACAAAAAACATCGAGGGTAAAGAATTATCACAAGAAGACCTAGACAATTTAAAACAATTACACGATTATAGTGTACAATTAAAAGATACACTTATGCAGCTTACAGAAGAGATATCAAGTGGGGTAATAAGTTGGGACGAATTAACCCAAAATAGCAATACAGACTATGCACAAGCAGTTTCTAATATGTCGCAAGATGGATTTTCAAGTATAGAAGATAATTTTCACGAGTATGCAGGGCTAATATATGATGGAGCATTTTCAGAGCATATAACAAATGCAGAAAAAAAAGGTCTAACAGGAGAAGATATTGATGAAGAAACAGCCAAAAATATTGCAAAAGAATTTATAGGTTCAGATAAAATTAATGAAATAAATTCAAATGGTTTTTCTGAAAATGGAAATATACAATGTTATAGTTTCTTTGTAAAAATGAAAGACGGAGAAGAAAATAACAATGCAAGTATAGCAGTTTCAAAAAAAGGCGGACATATTGTTTATATGAACTATAATAGAAACACAGAAAGAGAAGAAATATCACAAGAACAAGCAGATGAAATTGGAAAAAACTTTTTACAAGAAAAAGGTTTTGAAAATATGAAAGAAACCTATTATTTAAAAAATAATGGGGTTGTAACAATAAATTATGCATACCAACAAAATGATGTAGTAATATATCCAGATTTAATAAAATTAAAAGTAGCATTAGATAATGGAGAAATCCTTGGAAT
>CANOPV010000181.1 GCA_947568605.1 uncultured Clostridium sp. | reverse complement strand
GCATATTTTTAAATATTTTAGCGAAGAATTGAATATTTAATCTAATTAAAAAAATTATTTTTCAAATAATTGCAATATTTCATCTTTTGATAATCTATTAATAAATGTAGTCTCTGTACTTAGCATATTATCAATTAAAGTTTCTTTCCTATTTTGTAGTTCATAAATTTTCTCTTCTATTGAATTCTTTGTTATTAACTTATATACTTGTACATTATTTTTCTGACCAATTCTATATGCCCTATCTGTTGCCTGATTTTCTACTGATAAATTCCACCAAGGGTCATAATGTATTACTACATCTGCTCCAATTAAATTTAGCCCTGTTCCACCTGCTTTTAGTGAAATTAGAAAAACTTTTATATTTTCATTATTGTTAAATTCTTCAACTAAATTTATTCTATCTGCGACTTTTGTATCTCCTGTTAATTTAAAATACTCAATATTTTCTTTTTTTAACTCTTTTTCTATAATAGGAAACATTGATTTATAGCCTGAAAATATTAATAATCTATGACCTCCTGAAATTGCATCTTTTACAACTTGCATACATTGATTTAGTTTTCCAGATTCTTCATTATAATTTTCTATAAATAAACTTGGATGACAACATATTTGCCTTAATCTTGTAAGTAATGATAATATTTTTATTCTACTTTTTCCAAATCCATTTTCTTCTAATACATTATTTAATTCTTCTTTTGCTTGTGCTAAATATGATGTATAAATTTTTTCTTGTTCTTTTTCCATTTCATTATTTAATACTGTAATTGTTTTTTCTGGTAATTCTTTTAGTACTTCTTTTTTTGTTCTTCTTAATATAAATGGCTCTATTAAAAGTTTCAATTTTTCTAATGCTATTTCATCATTTTCAGTTACTATTGGAATTTCGTAATCTTGTTTAAAATTTTTATATTCGAATAAGTATCCTGGCATAATATAATCAAATATAGACCATAATTCTGATAAAGAATTTTCTATTGGTGTTCCTGTTAATGCATATCTTGTTTTTCCTCTTAACATTTTTATACTTTTTGCATTTTGTGTTATACTATTTTTTAGATATTGTGCTTCATCTGCTATTATATATCTAAACTCATAATCTAAATTTTTATATATTTCCATATCTCTTTTTAATAATTCATACGAGGTTATTATTAAATCATATTTTTTAATATTTTCTAATATAATTTTTCTTTCATTTGCACTTCCACTAATAACTACCGCATTTATACTATTTGCAAATTTTTCTATTTCACTTTTCCAGTTTAATGCTAATGAACTTGGAGTTATAACTATTGATGCTTTTTTTTCACTTTTTTTAGTTTCATTTAAGTATGATATTATTATTGATAATATTTGTATTGTTTTTCCTAACCCCATATCATCTGCTAAAATTCCTCCAAAGTTATATTCATCTAATACTTTTAACCACTCAAAACCATTTTTTTGATATTGTCTAAATACATTTTCAAATTCTTTTGGTAATTTATATAGATTTTGTTTTTTTACATTTTCTACTATTTTTTTATATTCGTCGTCTTCATCTATTTTAGTGTCTTTTATATTTTCTAATAGTTTATTTAAATATAAACTTCTATGTATTGGTACTCTTATATAATTATTTTTTAATTCATTATAAGATATATTCATTCCTGAAACTAAATTATCTAAAAATTTTATATCTGTACTTTCTTTTAAATTAAAAAAACTTCCGTCTTTTAATCTATAATACTTTTTCTTTAATCTATATAATTTTAATATATTTATTAATTCTTCTTTTCCTATATCTTTTAGGTCTACTTCTATATTTAATAAATTATTATTTATTTTTACTCCAATGTTTTGTAATTTAGGTTGTTTTACTTGTTTTGTTTTAAAGTTTTCTGTAACTAATACTTCAAATTTTTGCATATATGTATTTATATCTTCTGTTAGAAAATTATATATTTTATCATCACTTGTTAATATAAATCTTAAATTTTCTTTATCAAACATAAAACCTGTTTTTCTAAATATATTTAATGCTTCTGTTTCGCTTATTGTGTTTCTGGTTATTTCAATTTTCTCATTTAAATTTAATGGATTAAATTCTACATTTTCATAGCAAAATTTCACATCTGCTATTATATAACCTCTATTATCAAAGTCCATATAGATTTTTACCCCTAATTTTTTTGGAATATATTTATCTATATTTAGTTTGTTTTTATCTTTTATATTTATTTTGTCTGATAATTTTGGCATAACTATCGAACAAAATATTTTTAAATATTCTTCATCAAATAACATTTCATTAGTTATATTTTTTCTAAATATTTCTAATAGTTTTAATGTTGTATTTTCAAACTTTTTTGTACATTTGTATAATTTTCTTCCATATAATAAATATGTATAGTCTTTTCCTTTTAATATTTCGTAAGTGTTATATGTATTTATGTTTGAATTTATTTTATATTCTTTTTCATTTATTTTTTCTATTTCAAAGTTTATATTTGGCTCATTTGTTACAAATAGTATGTCTTTTTCTTCATAATTTTTTTCTAATTTTACATATTTTCCTTTTAGTATTTCAAATATTTCATCTAATGCAGTATTGCTTAATATAATAGTTTCATCACTTAAAAATTTTCCATATTTTCTGTAACTTTCATTTGAACTATTATTTACATATTTTATAATTTCTACATATTTTAATATAAACTTTAATATTTCTTGGCTTTCTTCTGTAAATGCTTCTTTTTCGTGTACAAATTGTAGTTTTGTTCCATATTTATAATTAGTCTTTGAATTTATTCTATCATAAAATTCTGATAATTTTTCTATATTATAAGTTTGTTTATCTTTTAATAATTGAAATTTTATTTTTAATTCTTCTGAATGTTTGTTGTATATGATTTTGGGTATTATTTGTATTTTTTTATATATGTTGTTTATTTCTTTTTCTGGCTCATTTACTACATTCATTTGTTCTTCATAAAATGTGTTTAATATTTGTTTAAAACTATTATATTTTACTTTTTCAGAATGCTCCACTTGTGTACTCCTTTTTAATTTATCATAATAGTTTATTATACTATTTATTTTTATGATTTACAAGCGGTTTTGCCATATTTTTTAGTTTTTTTATTGAATAAATTTCGTAATATCTATTTCTTTTTTTATTTTTATATCATATAATATCTTACCATAAAATATAATTATATTTT
>CANOPV010000180.1 GCA_947568605.1 uncultured Clostridium sp. | reverse complement strand
GTTGTCAGCAGCCCGTTTCACGGTCTGCGTGTAGTTCCTTGTAAAATGACCTAAGTTAAGAAATAAATAAATATAAAAATAATTTGACATATATATCCATTTTATGTATAATCTTTTTATAACATAAATATCGTACATTTAATATATTTATATAAAACGAAAAAGGGAACCTCCCACCACAGACGTTTCCCTTTTCCAAGTTTCATTAATGTAATTATAAGTAGTACTAAAGTACTAACTATTCTATTTAATTCTATCATTTATGAATAAGATTGTCAATAATAATTTTTTACATTTTTGAAACTTTTATAAGATTTAAAAGGAGCACGTTAGTCAACAGTTTGTGGTATGTATATTTCGGCAGTTATAGATTTCAGAATTAATATATTTGTTGGCTAATAGTTTTGATAAAATGCAAAAAATAAAAGATAATCTAGTCAAAAAAATATATCAATTTAATTTATCGAAAATATGTTTAGTTACATTATTGGATTTAATTAACATTGCAGATGAGCAGGGCAAGGTACAAATTTACTATAAAGATTTCGTAAAATTAGTAGATTGTAGCGAAGCGCAATTTTATAATGTGCTTAAAACGTTGGAAGATATTAATATTATAAAACGGAACCGAAATAATGAGTATAAAAATGAAATAGATATAATTATTTTAGAAAATGATTTTCTATCGCAAGGTTATTGTAATTATATTGATACCAATATATTATTTTTTACGAAACGTTTATATAAAACGATGAAGGCTGGAGAAATTAGAGTATATATATATTTCTTATTTCGCATATACAAACAGAAATACAATATAAATAATGATCGCAATAAATTATTTTATAATGGGTCGTATGAAAAAATAGCAAAACAGCTTGGATTGACAGTGCGTATGACTAAAAGATATTGTAGGGCACTTGAATCTGCAGGGTTTATTTGTGTTGCAAAAAAGGTAGATATTAAAAATAAAAATTATGATGTAATAACGATAAATAAAAAATATATACAGCGACCGGTTATAAACGTTTATGAAAAAGGTGAACAAAAAGAGGTTGTTCCAGATCCATTACATCAAAATTGGTACCACTTTATAAAAAATATATGTCGTAGGAACAAGATTGATTATGACACAGATAATTTGAATAATACTGCAGTATTATTCAAACAATATTATGGTAAGATTAAAAAAATAGGGAAAAACATATATATTATGATTGAAGATTCAATTAAAAAAATCAATAATAATATATTAAATAGTAGAACCATACATCATGTATTGCGTATACTTATGGGATTAGATTATGCAGATATTATAATTGCATATTAATTCTTTTAAATCAGAATATACATATGAATTAAAATTGTATGAATATTCTGATTGTAGACGGCTTATTCCCAACCAAACAGGTGGAATTATTTTAATAAATTTATGATTTTAACCAGCCTTGAATTTGTAATTTGCAGCAAGGCTTTTTGTAATGAAAAAATTTACGAATCAATTTTTTAATCCGTTATGAGTTTGATACCCCACAGTGCTGCTACGAAGTATTTTATTTTCTTTATTAGGAAATTGCGGTTTTTAAATGAAAATAAGAATATATGTTCATATCGTTTTTTCTAATTTTATGTCATATTATATATATTTATTTTAATTTTATGTTAAATTTTTTAATTTTTGATAATATATATTTTAATTTTGTGCTTATTTAAATATTTATTATTCCAACTATATCAATGCACTAACATAGTTTTCTTTTATAGTATATTAACCTAACTATCCTATAATTTACTAATTTAGAAACAAACTAATTATTATATAAAAATAACAACCTATAAAAATTAGTACACTTTTTATATTATCACTTTTTATATTAATTAATCCTTATATCCCCAAAATTAAAAACATTGGCAGTTGAAAGTCCTCCGGAGGCTTAGGGCTCTGCCCTAAGAACCCGCAAGGGACGAGTCCCTTGACCCTAATATTGGGCTCTGCCCAAACCCGTCCTCGCCGGAAGCAGGAAAAGGCGCAACAGCACCTTTTCTGAACAAAAGGATAATCCGTGAGCAATATGTCAAGGGGCTTTCGCGGCATAACGGGGCAGAGCCCCATTATTCCACGGTCCCCTTGACATATTGCTCCGCTCCGTTCTTAATACGGTAATCTTTACAACCTTGTTTTTAATAAATTTTTTCAAAAAATAAAAGTTATGATATACTAAAAAAAGTAAAAATAGAATGGAGAGTAAAATTGAAATATTAAATAGATAGAAAGGATTAATTAATATGGGAATAGATAGTATTGAAAAAAGTGATTTAATTATAATTGATAATATTGCAAAAAAATATAAATTAACATTACAGGAATTAGGAAAAATCATAAGTAAAAATACAGAAAAACGTTTAAGATTACAGGTTTTATTAAGTTTAGAAGAATTATATTATTTAGATAAAATGGCAAAATTAAAAGGTGTTTCTCGTGGTCAGTATTGTTATGCGTGTTGTCAGGAAGCTATCAATAATAATTTATTACAAAATGATAAGATGAATTTAGTAGAATTGATTGGAAAGAGGGAGGAGGATTGTATTGAACGGAAGGAACATAGAGTGATGGTGACATTTAATAAAGTACGGGATTATGCAATGATAAAAAGATTTTCAGATGAAATGGGTGTTCCGATGTCAAAAGTTGTACGGTATATTTTATCAAACATATCTATTTGAGAAAGTATATAGGGGAAAGTAAAAAAACTTTATGAGAGAATAATAGAAATTTTTGAAAAAGAAAATTACTCACGGTGAGGAAAATTGTGAAAAAAAGAGCCAAATGATTATAAAGAAAAATAAGGTTAAATAAAGATTTATCCACAAAAGGTTAATAAAAATGTGGATATGTTATTTTACATTGATATATTTTTGTGTTTTATAAATGAATTATGATAGTTGATTTTCCAAATATTACATATAGCATACCAAATATTACATCTTCGTAGATTTGTTGTTTATATATGTTATAATAAATGACAAATTTTGAAAAATCTCCTGAAATTTCGCTATAAGATATTTATGATATTCTATAAGAATCTTATGGCGAAAATATTAAATTATTGAATGTCAGGAACAAGGGATTAAAAGCAAAACTACGGAGGTAAAAAAGAATGGAAATCACCTATCAAGGGCTTAGAATACAGCTTCCATTGGAAGGCGTGAT
>CANOPV010000179.1 GCA_947568605.1 uncultured Clostridium sp. | reverse complement strand
GAACCATTACAATGTATTTTTCTTTAACTCCGATGAAAATGTTCAGAAGGAACAAGGAATAATAGGTCAAGAAATAAAAATGTATGAAGACCATCCAGGTTGGCAAGTATATTTAAATACAATGAAATGTATGTATAAAGAAAATCCAGTAAGAAAAGATATAGCAGGTTCAATAGAATCAATTTCAGAAATAGACAAGAACGTATTATATACCTGCTATAACACATTTTATAATCTATCAAATATGGCATTAGTAATATGTGGAGACTTTGAACCTGAAAAAATATTAGAAGAAATAAAAAATAGACTAATACCAAAAGAAAATCAAGCAGAAATAAAAAGAATATATCCACAAAAAGAAGACAAAATATTGCAAAAAGAAAAAACAGTAAAAATGGAAGTAAATACGCCTATATTTATGATCGGATTTAAAGATAATCTAGAGGAAAAAGAAAATATTGTAAAAAAACACATAGCAATAGAAATAATATTAAATATATTATTAGGGCAAAGTTCAGATTTGTACAAAGAATTATATGAGCAAGGATATTTAATAGCACCTCCTGATTTAGACTACGAATTTTCAAGACAATATGCACACATATTAATATCAGCACAATCAAAAAGTCCAAAAGAAGTAGTATTAAAACTTACAAAAAAATTAAAAGAGTTAAAAAAAGATGGTATTCAAGAAGAACAATTTACAAGAATAAAGAAAAAAATATATGGAAATTATGTAATAGAATATAATAATGTAGCAGAAATATCAAGAATGTTTTTAGCAGACTACTTTAAAGGAATAAACAGTTTTGAATATCTTGAAAACTATAATTTAATAACAATAGACTATGTAAAACAAATATTAGAAGAAATCTTTATAGACGAAAATATGGTAGTCTCAATAGTAGAACCAAAATAAAGAAAGGCACATTCGTGTGCCTATTTCTTTATTTTAAATTAAAAGATTTTATTCAATTAGAATTTTTTAAATTTTCTATTTCTTGTTTCTAATATTGCAATAAATATATAAAATTTTACCTAACTTGTTATTTAGATTTTTATCAATTTAATTGATTAATTTTAGGCTGAAATGCCTTAGTTTTATTGTGCATATTTCAAAATTGTAATAGATTTAAAAAATTTTAGAACAATTTAAGAAATTCCATTAAAAATATATACAATTATTTTAACAAGATTTAAAAATTTGTCAAGAAAAAGATCCTATTTTGTCTTATTTTGTTTTTAAAAATCGTAAAAGAAAATATGGTATAAAAAATTGACGTAAAAACTTGTAAAATGGAGTACGAAAGTGGAATAAAATAATATCAATTTATTGACTTTAATGTAATAATATGGTAATTTTAAAGTATATAAGAAAAAAAACCTAAAAAAAGGGAGTGGTTTTATGTTAAATGATGAAATTTGTAAAAAAAGAGAAGAATTAAACAAAAGCATAATAACTGGAAAAGATTACAGTATAATATATAAATTGAGCATAGAACTAGATGAATTGATAACAAAGTATTATAAAGAAAGCAATAAAATAATAATAAATAAATAATAAGAAAATGTAGTGTATATTTCAAACAACACTACATTTTTATTATGTTAAAGGAAATTATCAAAAAACATATTGAAAAATAAAAAAAAATACTGTATAATTAAAGTTAGAGAAAAGAAAGGAAGAAAAAATGGTAAAAAAAATAAGCATATTTATAATAATATTAACATTAATATTAGCAATAATACCAATAAAAACTTATGCAACAGGTTCAGGCAGTATATTTGATTCTGTAATAAACCCAGATTTATATTCTCCTGGAAAAGAAGAATCACCAGAAGCAATGGAAATTGCAAACCTAATAACAGGAATAATATATTACGCAGGAATATTTATATCTGTTGGAGCACTTATGATTATTGGTATAAAATATATGTTAGGGAGTGTAGAAGAAAAAGCACAATATAAAGAAGTGATGATGCCTTATATAATAGGAGCAGTATTATTATTTGGAGGAGTAAATATTTTAAAAATAATAGAAACAGTTGTTAAGCAAATAATAAAAACATAAAAAATAATAATTTTACAATCAAAATATTACATAATTAGTCTAAAATGCAATTATTTTTTAGCAAATTTAAAAGAAAAAACGAAAAAATGTTGAAAAATTAGAAAAAATGTTGTATAATATATTAAAGTGTGATTTAATAGGAGATGATAGAGATGAAAAAAAGTGCTATAATAAAAATAATAACAATAGTATTAATTATCTCTACATTTATAAATTTCACACCAACAATATCTAATGCATCAATGTTAGGAGAAGTAATACAATCTGGTAAAGATTTTTTAGGTACTGAATCCAGTCAAGATATTACACAAAATATAGATGGCGTACAAATAATGAATGTATCATACAGTATATATAATGTTGTACTAGTATTAGGTATAATAGTAGCAGTAGCAACAATATTTATATTAGGAATAAAATTTATGACAGGAAGTGTAGAAGAAAAGGTACAAGTCAAAGAGATGCTAATACCATTTATAATCGGATGTGTAGTAATATTTGGAGCATTAGGAATTTGGAGATTTGTAATATCAGTAGCAACAAAAATTACATAATTAAGTTTTTAATGTTTTCTTATTATATAAGAAAGTTAAAATATAAATATAATAAATATGAAATAAAGGAGGAGATCTTATGAAAAAAGTAACTAGAATAATGTCAATATTAATGTTAGTAGTAATGATGACATCAGTAGCAATGCCAGTATTTGCACAAGGAGTACAAATAGGTGGTTATGATGTAAATCCATCATACACACCTAATACTGATACAAGTATTACATTTAATAAAATTTTAGGTATGATAAAATATTTAGGAGTATTTTTAGCAGTAGGTATATTAATGTTTTTAGGTATTAAATATATGATGGGTAGTGCAGCAGAAAAAGCAGAATACAAAAAAACAATGATACCATTTGTTGTTGGTGTAGTTCTATTATTTGCAGCAGCATTAATAATACAAATTATTCAAACAACAACAAATACAGTAATTACACCTGGTACTGGTGTTTAGTAATAAAAAAATTGCTTCTTTTAAGAAGCAATTTTTTTGTGTTTTTAAACTGCAATTTTTCGTTAAAATTATTTTTAATAAAATTAAATATTCAATTCTTCGCTAAAATATTTAAAAATATGCTTTTGGCTCCAA
>CANOPV010000178.1 GCA_947568605.1 uncultured Clostridium sp. | reverse complement strand
GGTTGGGACATTTTCTCATTTCTTTTATTAAGACATTATCACATTTCTTTCATAAGTGTGGATAAATGAATTTTAATAAATTGACAAATTATGTAAAATATGATATAATTTTATTAGTTATGGTAGATATCATAAAATAATTAAATAATTGAAAAGGAGAATACCATTATGAAAAAACAAAAAATGAACGCAGCAATTACAATATTGAATCAGGAGATTCAAAAACATCTTGGTCGGATTCAGGAACTAATTATGATGGAAGCTGATGTAGAACTTAACAACGGGAATTACATTCCAAGAAATGCACAGCAGTATGTTGATTTGGAGAAAGTTAAAAAAGATAAGGAAGACTTATTGATTACTATTTCAGATTTAACAACCATTTGCAAGGCTTTTGAGAATGGAAAGACTACAGTAGTAATTCGTGGTACAGCAAATAATTGTACTATGATTCTAAAAGAAACATGCAATTCAATTTCGGCTGCTGGCTTAGACTATGACAGTGATGGATTCACTGGTGAAATCTGGTTGAGTTAACTCTCCTACCGATCATCTCAGTTAGTTTTGAGGTGGTCGGTTTTTTTATATTTTTTTAATATATTAGTGTTATATTATCATTAAATATCCATCTTCTGTTTATTTATTACAAAAGTATTAATAAATTTTAAAGTTTATATTAAAATAATTTCAAAAGATATTTTCAATTTTTAAACTACATAATAAATTAAAAATAAAATTTCAAAAACACTTGACAAGTGCATTGTTTATATTATATAATTGATACACTTTGAATACTAATTAGGAGGTGCCTTATGAAAAGAACATTTCAACCAAAAAAGAGACAAGAACAAAAAGAACACGGATTTATGAAAAGAATGAAAACTAGAGCAGGTAGAAATATATTAAAAGCAAGACGTGCAAAAGGAAGAAAAAAAATCAGTGCTTAAATTATATATTTAGGGACCGCAAACAAAAGTGGTCCTTTTTGCGATAGTATATAGAGTGTGAAATATGAAAAATACAGAAACATTAAAAAAAAATTATGAATTTAAAAATGTCTTTACAAAAGGAAAATATTATTCAGGAAAATATATAGAAATATTTTATACAAAAAATAACAAAAAAATAAACAATATTGGAATAGCAATAAGTTCTAAAATAACAAATGCAGTTGGCAGAAACAAAATAAAAAGATTAATTAGAGAAAATTATAGATTATTAGAAGAACAATTAAATTTTGGATATAATATAATCTTTTTATGGAAGAAGAAACAAGATGTTGAAAATGC
Organism: uncultured Clostridium sp.; assembly: GCA_947568605.1. GTDB lineage: Bacteria > Bacillota > Clostridia > TANB77 > CAG-508 > CANRES01. The sequence goes on along the minus strand of CANOPV010000178.1, from coordinate 1,938 downwards.
TAATTTTACAAATATAAAAAACGATATGAAAAATATATTTACTAAAATAGGAATATTAAATTAATATGAAAAAAATATTATTATTTTTTATAAAGATATATAAATTAACTTTTTCACCAGTATTTGAATATTTAGGAATAAAATGTAGATACTATCCCACTTGTTCAGATTATACAAAACAGGCAATTGAAAAATATGGTTGTATTAAAGGCATTTTTTTAGGTATAAAAAGAATATTAAGGTGTAATCCATTTTCAAAAGGTGGGTATGACCCTTTAAAATAATAAGGAGTTTATATGTTTAGTTTTTTTGCAAATATATTTGGTTGGGTTTTAAACTTTTTTTATGAGTTTTTTCAAAATTATGGTATATCAATAATAGTTTTTTCAGTATGTATAAAGATTATTTTATTTCCTATATCTATAAAACAACAAAAAACAATGAAAAAGTCTGCAAAAGTCCAAGCAAAAATGAAAGAATTGCAAAACAAATATAGTAATAATAAGGAAAAATTAAATCAAGAAATAATGGAATTGTATAAAAGTGAAAAAATGAATCCATTTAGTGGATGTCTAAGTTCAATTGTGCAAATAATATTATTGTTATCAATTTTTTATTTAGTAAGAAGTCCACTTACATTTATGAAAAAAATTGATACTAATGTAATTGAAGAATATAAAACACAAATTAGCGAAGAAAGTAAAAATTCTGCATATCCTGAAATTGCTATAATTCAACAATTTGGAAGCCAAGATGAAAAAGTAAATATAAATATTAGGTTTAGATTTAAGTGCTATTCCATCTACTGATTTAACAAATTTTAAAGCATTAATAATACCTGCATTATATGTTTTAACAACATTTATTTCAATGAAGTTAACAAGTAATATGCAAAATATCAATAAGAAGAAAAAAGATAATGAAGAGGGTAAAGATGCCGAAAAAGATGAGATGGATGCAGTATTACAGGCAAATAAATCAATGACTTTAATGATGCCTATTATGTCAGTTATGATAGCAGTTGTGGCACCATTAGGTTTAGCATTGTATTGGCTAACAAATAATATATTAATGATTATTGAAAGATTAATTATAAATAAATTTTTCAGTAATATGGGGGAGGAAGACTAATATGTCTGAAAACTATATATTTGAAGGAAAAACTACAAATGAAGCAATTGAAAAGGGGTTAAGGAGTTTAAAGGTTTCTAAAAATGATGTTGAAATTAAAATATTAGAAGAAGAAAAAAGAAGTTTTTTTAGTATTTTAGATAAAAGGGTAGTTAAAGTAGAAATGACATTAAAAGAAAATTCAAAAAATTCTGATGAAAGTCAAAACGAAAGACGTAGTACAAGCCCTGAAAGTTTAGAAAAGGCTTTAAAAAATGTCAATAACTTTTTAGATAAATGGTTACATACTTTATCTGATGAAAAAATAAGTTATGAAAGCAAAATAAATGGCGAGTATATTGAAATAGAGATTAAGGGAGATAAAATAAGTCATTTAATTGGATATAGAGGAGAAGTTTTAAATTCAATTCAAATTGTTTTATCTTCAATTGCAGGAAAAGATATTACTGAAAAAATTAGAATAACATTAGATATATATGGATATAAAGAAAAAAGAGAAAAAATTTTAATTGCTTTTGCTGAAAAAGAGGCAAAAAGAGTTCTTAAAACTAAAAAATCGATAGCGTTAGAACCAATGAGTGCTTATGAAAGAAAAATTATTCATACTGCTTTGCAAAATCATCCAAATGTTGCAACAAAGAGCGTTGGTGAGGGAAGTAATAGAAAGATAATTATTTATTTAAAATAATATATTAAAAAATCAGAAGTCAAAGTTCCGTATTTTTTAAAGTAAGATTTTCTTATTTTTATAAAGGACTTTGACTTTTTATTATAATTTTTTTAATTTAACTTAAATATTCAATTCTT
>CANOPV010000177.1 GCA_947568605.1 uncultured Clostridium sp. | reverse complement strand
GGAATGGACGGTATGTATTAAATTTGAAAAATAAACGTCGTCTTGCGTCGTTAAAATTTAGATAAAAAATCCTCTATGTACATTAGTACACTTCCGGTTTTTTACTAAATTTTGCCTAGCAATACTCGTTTCTTTTCCAAATTAAACTAAAATAAAAAAACTCTCAGCGTATGAAACGATTGAGCGTTTTTTATTATCTTTTAAGTTGGTTGAAAATTAGCAACCACAACCTCTGTTACCACCGCAACAGCAGAATATTAATATTAAAATTATAATTATCCAGCAGCAGTCATCACCAAAACCGAAACCGCAACCACAACCTCTGTTTTCTTGCATATTTTTCACCTCCTTTAAATAAAAGATATTTGATGTACTTTTAATGTAGATAGTAGGTAGTCTAATTAGTTATCAGACCCACAACAACATCTGTTATTGCCACATCCACAGAAAAGTAGTAAAAATAAGATAATGAACCACAAAATCTCACTATTACAACAATTTCCCATTAAAGTGACCTCCCTTAATAATTTTTTTCTTGTTCTTTTGTATAATATATAGTATTCTAAATTAAAAAAAGTGTTACAGTTCAGAATAACTATTTAGTTATTTTGCTTTGATTTCTTCGACTTAAAAAATATTTTGTTTAGTCTGAATAGTAACAAAAAATAATAAAAAATAGTAGGTTCCACTTGCTATTTTTTTGGAAATAAAGTAAAATATCATATATAATAAAAGCCAATTGAAAGGATGAAAATATGAAAGTAACATATAAAGAAAAACAAATAGAAGTAGAAAAAGGAACAAAAGTAATGGATATACTAAAACAAGAAATAGAAAATTCAGTAAATCCAATTATTGCGTGTAATTGTAACAATGAAATAAAAGCACTTAATTTTGATGTAAATGAAGACACAAAAATAGAATTAATAGACTATACAACAATGGAAGGAAAAAGAGTATACATTAGAGGGTTAATATATATAATGGCAATGGCATTTAATGAATTATACCCCAATATTTCACTTACTGTAAATTATCAACTACATAATGCAATGTATTGTGATATTTCAAACACAAAAATAACAGATGATATGTTAAAAAATGTAATTAATAAGATGAGAGAAATAGTAGAAAAAGACATACCAATAATGAAAATACAGATGACACCAGAAGAAGCAGAAAGATTTTTTGAAGAGAAAAATATATCAAATGGAAAACTACAATTAGAAGTAAAAGGTAAAAAAGATATTTCAATATATAAATGTGAAGAATATTATAATTATTTTTATGGAGTAATGCCAATAACAACAGGAATAATAAAAAAATTTGATATAGTAAAATATCGTAATGGATTTTTAATAAGATATCCAAGTAGAACAAATCCAAATGAATTAACAGACTTTGTAGAAACAAAAAAATTATCATCAACATTATCAGAATATGCAGACATTCATAAAGTTTTAGAAGTAGATACAATAGGTAAATTAAATCAAAAAGTAAGAGATGGAAGCATAATAGATTATATACTATTAGATGAAGCATTACACGAGAAAAAAATTGCACAAATTGCAGACAATGTTGCAAAAAATAAAGATATTAAAATGGTATTAATTGCAGGACCATCATCATCAGGAAAAACTACATTTGCAAGAAAATTAGGAATGCAATTAAGATTAAATGGATTAAAACCAGTTACAATATCAGTAGATAACTATTTTGTAGAAAGAGAGTATAACCCAAAAGATGAATTTGGAAATTACGATTTTGAATGTATAGAAGCATTAGATTTAGAATTATTTAATAAACATATAACACAATTATTAAATGGGGAAGAAATAGAAGTACCAAAATTTGATTTTACAGAAGGAAAAAAACATTATAACGGAACAAAAATGAAACTTAAAAGTGATGAAATACTAGTAATAGAAGGAATACACTGTTTAAATGATAGATTAACTGCTTCAATACCTAAAAACAAAAAATATAAAGTATATATAAGTGCTTTAACTGTATTAAATATAGATTCATATAATAGAATTTCCACAACAGACACAAGACTTATAAGAAGAATAGTTAGAGACAATCAATATAGAAACTATTCAGCATTACATACAATAAAAATATGGTATTCTGTAAATAGAGGAGAAGATAAATATATATTTCCATATCAAGAAGAAGCAGACAGTATGTTTAATTCTTCTTTAATATACGAATTAGGTGTTTTAAAAGATTATGCATTACCATTATTAAAAGAAATAGACAATACACATCCTGAATTTGCAGAAGCAAAAAGAATTGCTACATTATTAAGTTATTTTGAATCAATACCTACAAAAGATATACCAAATACCTCTCTAATAAGAGAATTTATTGGAAATGGAATATTTGATGTGCATTAAGGAGAAAAAATGTTAAGTAAATTTACAGAAATAGATGAAGAATTTATATGTGAAAATTGCGGAAAAAAAGTATCAAAATTAGGATATTCTTGTAGAAATCACTGCCCGTATTGTCTACATTCAAAGCACGTAGATATAAACCCAGGAGACAGAGCAGAACAATGTAAAGGAATATTAGAACCAGTAAGCGTAGAAACAGATAGTAAAAAAGGATATATAATAATATTCAAATGTAAAAAATGTGGAAAAATAAGAAGAAATAAATTTGCAAAAGATGATAATATAGATGTAATAATAGAATTAAGTACTAAACAAATGTGAAGTAATAAGATTAATTGTTAAGATATTGTAGATAAAGTGTAGGGGCGATCAATGATCGCCCATTTTTTATATTATGGAAAGTTCTGTCACAATTCTTCGTTAAAATTATTTTTTTAATTCATTGGCTCCAATTTGTTCTGCAAACTTGTCGCATAATTTCATTAAGAAAATAATCATTTAACTCGAATTGTCCTAAAAATGCAAAATTACAAAATGTAGAGAAATTGTAGGGGGCGACTTGTAGCCCCCTACACTTCGAAGGCTAGACCCTAATAATGATTCAGGGCTATTTTAATCGTCCACGTAGCGAAGTACTTTTTTAAAAGAAAATTACCTATAATAATAAAATGAATATTTACTTTTTTCAAAATTTAAGTTATAATAATGAAGTAATTAAAAAAGGAGACGATAAAAATGAATGAAAATGAAAATAACAATATAGAAGAATTAGATGAAAATCACTTAATACAAATAAGAAAAGAAAAACTAGCAGAATTACAAAATGAAGG
>CANOPV010000176.1 GCA_947568605.1 uncultured Clostridium sp. | reverse complement strand
ACCAGTTATTATTGGTAATTCAATATATAAAATAAAATTTACTCTTTTTTACTGTATTTTCAATTATTTTCTTGCAAAATTTTCCCTATTTTAGTATAATAATACCATAAATAAAATAATGAAAGAGGTTAAAATAATGGACATTGAAGGAGAGAAAATAATTGAAAGAAACATTGAAAACGAAATGAAAACCGCCTATATAGACTATGCAATGAGTGTTATTGTATCACGTGCTCTACCTGATGTTAGAGACGGACTAAAACCAGTACATAGAAGAATACTATACGCTATGCACGAAGACGGAATAACATCAGACAAGCCATACAGAAAATGTGCAAACACAGTAGGTTCAGTTTTAGGTAGATACCATCCACACGGAGACGCAGCAGTATATGATGCAATGGTAAGAATGGCACAAGACTTTTCATTAAGATATATGTTAATTGATGGACACGGAAACTTTGGTTCAATAGATGGAGACTCACCAGCAGCGATGAGGTACACAGAAGCAAGAATGTCAAAAATATCAAACTATATGTTAGCAGACATAGAAAAAAATACAGTAGATTTTATGCCAAACTATGATGATAGACTACAAGAGCCAACAGTGTTACCTGCAAAAATTCCAGCATTACTAATAAATGGTTCGTCAGGTATAGCCGTAGGAATGGCAACAAATATACCACCACACAATTTAACCGAAGTAATAAATGGACTTATAAAATTAATAGAAGAAGACAATGTTACAGACGAAGAATTAATGCAAATAATAAAAGGACCAGACTTCCCAACAGGAGCAACAATATTAGGAAGAGAAGGAATAAAAGACGCATACACAACAGGTAGAGGTAAAATCACAATGAGAGCAGAAGCGGAAATTGAAGAAATGAGTGGAAATAGACAAAGAATAATAATAACATCTTTACCATACCAAGTAAACAAAGCAAAATTACATCAATTAATAGATCAACTTGCAAGAGAAAAGAAAATAGAAGGAATATCAGCAGTTAGAGACGAATCAGACAGAGAGCAAAGAGTGCGTTTAGTAGTAGAATTAAAAAGAGATGCAAATGCACAAGTAGTATTAAATCAGTTATACAAATTTACTCAAATGCAAGACACATTTGGAGTTATAATGTTAGCATTAGTTAATGGAGAACCAAAAATATTAACATTAAAAGAATGCTTGCAACATTATTTAGAACATAGAAAAGTAGTAATTTTAAGAAGAACAAAATTCGAATTAGACAAAGCAGAAGCAAGAGCACACATATTAGAAGGCTTAAAAATAGCAATAGACAACATAGATGAAGTTATAAAAATAATTCGTGAATCTTATGATGATGCAAAAGAAAGATTAATAGCAAGATTTGGATTTACAGATATACAAGCACAAGCAATATTAGATATGAGATTAAAAACATTATCAGGTTTACAAAGAGAAAAAATAGACGAAGAATACAACGAATTAATGAAATTAATTGCATATTATAAAGAAGTTTTAAGTAGTGAAAAACTAGTATTTGATATAATAAAAGACGAATTAATAGAGATAAAAGACAAATTTGGAGATGAAAGAAAAACAAAAATAATTGCAGCAGCAGGAGAATTTGAAGTAGAAGACTTAATAAAAGAAGAACAAACAGTAATAGCCTTAACATATTTTGGATATATAAAAAGAATGCCAATAGATACATATAAGAGCCAAAAAAGAGGTGGAAAAGGAATTACTGGAATAGCAACAAGAGAAGAAGACTTTGTAAAACAAATATTTACTGCTTCAACACACGACACAATACTATTTTTCAGTAATAAAGGAAAACTATATAGATTAAGAGGATATGAAATACCAGAAGCGGGAAGAACCGCAAAAGGTACAGCAATAGTTAATCTATTAAGCCTAGACCCAGGAGAAAAAATATCAGCAGTAATACCAATTCAAAACTTCGCAGAAGGAAAATATTTGTTAATGGCAACACAAAGTGGACTAATAAAGAAAACATCATTAAAAGAATATGATACATCAAGAAAATCTGGTTTGCAAGCAATTAACTTAAAAGAAGATGATGAATTAATATCTGTAAGATTAACAGATGGAGAAGATAATGTTGTATTAGTTACAGAATTAGGTTTATGTATTACATTTGATGAAAAAGATGTTAGACCAATAGGAAGAACAGGGCAAGGGGTTATAGGAATACGATTAAACGATGGAGACAGAGTAATTGGAATGGAATCTATTATATCAGGAAATAAAAACGCTACATTACTTGCTATTACTGAAAATGGATTTGGAAAAAGAACAGAATTAGAAGAATACAAAGTACAAGCAAGAGGTGGAAAAGGAGTTATAACATATAAGATAACACCAAAAACAGGAAAAATAATAGGAATTAGAATAGCAACAGACGACGAAGATGTAATGTTAATAACAGACACAGGAGTTATCATAAGACTAAAAGTAGCAGATATAAGCGTGTTAGGTCGTTCAACACAAGGTGTAACATTAATGAGAACAAATGACGGTGGAAAAGTCGTAAGCATCGAAACACTAACACCAGAAGAGGAAAAAGAAGAAGTAGAAGAATAAAAATAGCAAAAATAAAAAGTGGTTTACCACTTTTTATTTTTGCTTAAATCGTATGTCATCTCCAAAGAAACGGCAAATATTATAATATCCAACAAACCTTGAAGCAATTCTTTCATTATATGTATCAAATAAATTTTGAATACTTAAATTTGTAGAAATTATAGTCTTAGTTATATGTCTATTTTGATTTAATAAGCGAGAATTTATAATAGTAAATAATTCAGTAAATTTCATTGAATTCATACTCTCAGTCCCTAAATCATCAATAATTAATAAATCTACATTTAAAATATTATCATAGATATTTTCTGGAACATTATTTTTACCAAATCGATAATCAATAATAGTGTCTAGCATAATAGGAGCAGTCTGATATAAAACAGTTTTTCCCATTTTTAAAACTTCATTTGCAATACAATTAGATAAAAAAGTTTTACCTAAACCAGTATTACCAGTAAATAATAAATTTTTTTCATTAGGACTATCAAAATTATCTATAAAATTATCTATAATATTTTTAATATTTAAAATATTAGTTTTAGGCGAAATCTTAGAATTATATTTTTCTTGATTTATCTCATCTGAATATAAATTAATATTAAAATTACCAAAATGGTCTTTATCTAAATTACCTAAATTAGATTTATTA
>CANOPV010000175.1 GCA_947568605.1 uncultured Clostridium sp. | reverse complement strand
TTTTTTAAGACAATTCGAGTTAAAGAATTATTTTTTTAATGAAATTATGCGACAAGTTTGCTTCGCTAATTGGAGCCAATGAATTAAAAAAATAATTTTAACGAAGAATTGTATAACTAAAATGTATTTATAAATCATTAATTCTGCATTTCTATATAACTTTGTGCTGTTTTATCTTCTGTTATTTTATCTGCATTCATTCCAAAATATTGTGCTAATACTTCTTTTGCTGCTATTGTAGAATAAGATTCATTTCCTCCGCTTCTCAATTACTACTGCTATTGCTATTTCTGGTTCATTGTATGGTGCATATCCTACAAACCAACCATTTGGCACTTTTCCCTCATCTGCTACGTCTGCTGTTCCTGTTTTTCCTGCTACTTGTACATTAAAATCTTTAAAAAACCTATATGCTGTTCCTCCTTGATTGGTTGTTACTGATAACATTCCCTCTCTTACAGTCTGCATTGTTGATTCTGATATTGTTATTTCTTCCTCATCTATTTCGTCTATTCCTAACTTACTATCAATATTATTTCTTATTTCTTCTCTTGATATTTCTGTTCCATCTGATTTTGTTATGCTTTTTATTATTGTTGGTTTTATCTTTTTTCCTCCATTTGCTAAAATACTTGTATATCTTGCCATTCCTATTGGTGTAAAGTCATTATAACTTTGACCTATCGCAGCAGGTAAGGTATCTCCTAAGTACCATCCTCCTCTATCTGCTGCTGAAGATTGCTGTGCTGCTCTTCCAGAAACTTCACCTGTTAACTCTATTCCTGTTTTCGAATCTAATCCTAATTGTTTTGCATATTTATATATTGCATCTATCCCTACCCTGTATCCTACTTCATAGAAAAAGTAGTTACAAGAGTGCTGTATTGCCTGTTTTACATTTATATTTCCGTGTCCTCGTCTTGATTGTCTATATAACCAACACGTTGGGTTATATGCTCTTGGATATACTCCTGTATCGTTTATTATGGTTTTATCTGTTATCTTTCCTGTTTCTAACCCTGCTATTGCTGTTACCATTTTAAATGTTGAGCCTGGTGCATATCTTGATTGTATTGCTCTATTTATTAATGGTTTATTATTTTCTTCTTTCATATATGAATTCCATACTTCTTGTTTTATTCCTCCTACGAATTCTGTTGGTTCATAAGTTGGATAACTTGCCATTCCCAATATTGCTCCTGTATTTACATTCATTATTACTATTGCTCCACCTGTTGAACCTTCTTTAACTGACTCTACTGTATTTTTTAATATTTTTTCTATTTGAGATTGGAAATTCGCATCTATTGTTAATATTACATCTGCTCCCGCTTCTGCTTCTTCTACTGTATATTCTCCTGTTATTGTTCCATCTACTGTCATATCTATTTGTTTTTTTCCATTTGCTCCTCTTAAATATTTTTCAAATGTTCTTTCTATTCCTGCTTGTCCGATAAATATCATTCATATTATATTCCGGATTTTCTTTTTGTGCTTCTTCTAAGTCTTTACCAATACTGTTTATATACCCTACAATATGTGCTGCTAAATTTCCATAAGGATATGTTCTTATTGCTTCTGTTCCTATATTTATTCCTGGAAATTTCTCTCCTTGTTCTTGTAGTTGTAGTAAACTTATTTTACTTATATCTTTTGATATTACTATTGATTTTGTTGCACTGTAACCTTCTTGTGTTATTCTGTATCTTACTGTTAATATTTTTCTTATTTCTCTTATATCTTCATTTTTTATTTCGTATTTTTGTTTAAAAATATAAAAACATTCTTCTGCTGTTGCGTTTTTATCTATCTTATTTTTCTCTTTCCATTCTATTTGTTTTTCTATATCTGTATATGTGAAATTAAATGGTTCTATTGATATTGGAAATGTATCTATATATGTGTCTTCATTTTTTTCTAATAAATTTATTATATTTAATATTGAATTATTTAATGTATCATTATCTAATTTACCTTTGTATAGCTCTAAATTGTATCCTGATTTTGTTCCTGCTAATATATTTCCTGAATTATCTTTTATTGAGCCTCTTGCTGCTTTTATTGTGCTTTCTCTTGTTAATTTTACATTTGATGTCTCTCTATATTCTTCTCCGTGTACTACTTGTAGATTAAATAATTGGGCTAATAATATTATTCCTGCTATATATACTATTGTTGTTATTATATTATATCGTATTTTTGTATTTGGTGGCTTTTTTTCTTTATATTTCACACTTTCACCTCTTTTTATTTTTTTATTATGGTATAACCTTCAATGTTTTTAATCTGTGTCTATTTTTTAGGGCGAAATTCGGTCAAATCTCACGGGTATTTATTTCCGATTTCGCCCCTACATTTATTAGGGTCTAGCCTTTGAAGAACGGGCGATTAAAATCGCCCCTACACTTTCCTACATTTTTTATTTTGCATTTCTAGGGCAATTCGAGTTAAAGAATTATTTTTTTAACATTTTATTTTAATGAAATTCGAGTTAAAAAGTATTTAAAAATTGCTTTTGCGGGCGACAACTTCTAAGTAGCAATTGGAGCCAAAAGCATATTTTTAACGAAGAATTGAATATTTAAGTTAAATTAAAAATAATTTTAATTAAAAATACCTAGTTAATAAATTTGAATTTCTGCTTTTAAAAATTTCTTCTATATAGTAACCCGCATTTTGCAAAATTGGATATATTACTATTGTTATTAAAATATTATAAATTACCTCTATTGATAAAATTTTTATAAATTGCCACATTTCTAAATCATAAGATATTATTATTGCATTTATTAAATATGCACCTAATTCAAATATTATTGTTGCTCCTACTCCCATAAGCATTATTGTTATTCTATTTTCTTTTGAGAAATTTTTATCAAAGTATCCTCCTAAATATCCTATAACTCCTAACATTATACTTGTTATACCTATATTTTGTTTTGTTAATAAATCTAATACTATTCCAAATATTATACCATATATACTTCCTATTTTTCTTCCTGCAAATAGCCCTAAAAATAGAATAAATATTATATATAGGTTTGGCTTAATTCCTGCAATATTAAACCAGTTAAAGAAGTTTGTTTGTAATAAATATATTATTAAAAATGTAATTATTATAATTATATTTGTTATTGTTCTTTTCATCATTTCTCCTTTTTTGTATTTCTTTGATTTATCTCATACGTTTTATTAGGTCTAGCCTTCGAAGAACGGACGCACACTGTGCGCCCCTACAC
>CANOPV010000174.1 GCA_947568605.1 uncultured Clostridium sp. | reverse complement strand
ATACACAACAGACCAATTTGTAGCAAGAGACACATTTAGAGGAATAAAAACATTTTTTAGTATATATATTTTAAAACAGCAAGATAATAATAAACTATTTGTAAAAGATGAAGCAATATACAAAATGGAATATCCATTAAACGAAAAAAATTTAGATAAATCTTTTGATAAAATAAATAATATATATAATAATTATTTAAAAGATATGCAAGTGTACTATGCAATTATTCCAGACAAAAACTATTATTTAAAAGATGATAAACATTTAAAAATTGATTATGAAAAATTAAATCAAATTGCATCAGATAAACTAGAAAATATTAAATATATTGATATTTGGGATGACTTAGAATTAAAAGACTATTATAAAACAGATTTACATTGGAGACAAGAAAACTTACAAAAAGTAGTAAAAAAATTACAAACCAATATGAATTTAGAAAATACGGAAAATATTAATTATGAAAAAATTGATATAGGAGATTTCTATGGTACATATTATGGGCAATTAGGCGTAAAATTAGATGCAGATAAGATGTATATTTTAACAAATGATGTAATAGAAAATTGTAGAACATACAATTTTGAAAAGCAAGAAATAAGCACTATATATAATATGAAAAACTATAAAGATAAATATGATATATACTTATCAGGAGCAACTCCATTAATATATATAGAAAATCCTAATGCAAATACTAAAAAAGAATTATTATTATTTAGAGATTCTTATGGAAGTAGTATAGCACCATTATTAGTACAAAACTACAAAAAAATTACATTAATAGATACAAGATATATGTCTAGTACTTTACTAGATAAATATATTGAATTCAATGAACAAGATGTGTTATTCTTATACAGTACATTAGTACTTAATCAAAATATATTACAATAAACATATATACATTATAAATTTAATATAATTATTAAAATAGAAATATTTATATATAAAATTATGGGGGATATATATGAGATTATTTATAAACGCTAGTAATAGAAAACATAATAGTTTAAAAATTATAGAAGATATAATAAATGAAAATGATAAAATTGTATCTTTATCAGACCTAAATATCAGATTTTGCTTAGGTTGTAATACGTGTATTAAAACTAATAAATGTGTAATTAATGATGAAATGACTAATAGAATTTATGATTTATTATTAAAAAGTACTGAAATAATTATCGTAACACCAATTTATATGGATAATATTACAGGAATGTTAAAAAACTTTTTAGATAGACTAAATGCTTTAACTAATTTTAATTATTTAGATAATAAAAAAGTATATTTAATATTAACAGGGCAACAAACCGAAGAAGATAATAAAGAAGTAATAAATAGTATAAATGATTATTTTGAAAATATAAAAGAGTGGATGAATTTTGAATATAAATATTTAGGCTATTTTTGTGGAGGAGATATTTTACAAGTTGATGATGTAAAAAAGTCTAATGAATATAAGCAAAAGATAAGTAATTTAAGAAAAAATAAATTTAATTTCAACAATATATGATGAAGATGGTAATGAAAAAGCAGTATACAATTTTTAATAAATAACATATTTGTAATGTAAAAGAATAAGCAAGTTATAAACCTGCTTATTTTTTAATATTTTATTTAAAATAAAAAATATAAGAATTTTGTCAATGTTTTTGCTGAAATGAGCAAAAAAGTATAAAATTCTACATTTTTTTGCTATATTTTTACCCTTAGCATTCTTAAAGAATTAATAATAGCCAAAACAGAAACACCCACATCAGCAAAAACAGCCTCCCACAGATTAGAAACACCAATAGCACTTAAAATTAAAACAGCCACCTTAACTAAAATTGCAAAAACTATATTCTCTTTAACAATTCTCATAGTCTTTTTAGAAATACTAATAGCATCACAAATTTTATAAACCTCATCATTCATAATAACCACATCAGCAGCCTCAATCGCAGCATCAGAACCAAGACCACCCATTGCAATACCAATATCACAAAGAGCAAGAACAGGAGCATCATTTATACCATCGCCAACAAAAGAAACATTAGACTTTTCAGACTTAGAAATTATTAAATCTTCAACCTTTTTAACCTTTTCATCTGGTAATAATTCAGTATAAACCTCATCTAAGCCCAATTCAGAAGCAACCATCTCTCCAACATCTTTTCTATCACCTGTAAGCATAACAGTCTTTTTAATATTCATTTTCTTCAAATTATTAATAGTAACCTTTGAATCATCTTTTATCTTATCAGAAATTAAAATATATCCTGCAAATTCATTATTAATAGCAACATATAAAATTGTTCCAACACTTTTACACTCTTCATAAGAAATATTTTTTTGCTTCATCAACTTATCATTTCCAACCAAAACTTCCTTATCTTCCACTATTGCCATAATACCTAAACCACTTAATTCGTCTGTTTTAGTAACTAAATTCTTATCAATATCTTTGCCATAAGCGATTTTAACAGATTCAGCAACAGGGTGAGTAGAAAAACATTCTGCATAAGAAACTATTTTTAACAATTCATCTTCACTCATACCAACAGACTTTATATTTTGAACCTCGAAAACACCTTTTGTTAAAGTGCCAGTTTTATCAAAAACTATTGTTTCAATATTTGATAAAGCCTCTAAATAATTACTTCCCTTTATTAAAACACCTATTTTAGATGCTCCACCAATTCCACCGAAAAAACCTAATGGAATTGAAATAACTAATGCACACGGACATGAAACAACTAAAAATGATAATGCTCTGTTAAGCCATAAAGTAAAAGTAGTATCTTTAAATATAAAAGGAGGTATAATTGCTAAAATCAATGCAATTATAACAACAATAGGAGTATAATATTTTGCAAATTTACTAATAAATTTCTCAGATTTAGACTTTTTATTACTTGCGTTTTCTACTAAATCTAATATTTTACTAACTGTTGATTCTCCAAATTCTTTTGTAACTTCTATGTTTAGTAAACCGCTTTTATTTATACAACCACTTAAAACTTCATTACCAATAGAAACGCTTTTAGGAACAGATTCACCTGTTAGAGCGGAAGTATCAATCATAGAAGTACCATCTTTTATAATACCATCTAATGCTATTTTTTCGCCAGGTCTAACTACTATTATATCCCCTATTTTAACATTGGTAGGGTCTACTTTTTCTATTGTAGAATTTCTGATTACATTTGCATAATCAGGTCTAATATCCATTAAATCTGAAATAGATTTTTTTGATTTA
>CANOPV010000173.1 GCA_947568605.1 uncultured Clostridium sp. | reverse complement strand
ACCTATATTACTTGTAATTCCTTTTAGTATAAATTTGTCGCTAAATGGGTTTAAATAGTCCAATAAATCACTAAAAGAAATATTAATATTTTTTAAAATAAAATCGTCATCTAGTGGGTTCAAATATTTAAAGCCATTTGTTACAGAATTTAAGAGCGTCGCAAGATTGTTGATAACATCTGTAAAGCCTTTCGCAATCCAAGAAAAGACACCACCACTGCTATAATCAATGGTATTATCACTCGGATTTGAAGGTTCGTTTTCTCCATTTCCTTCGTTATTTCCTTCTCCTCCATTATTGTCGCCAGAACTGGTTCCTCCGGTGGATATTGAAATATTAGTGTTTCCAACGGAGGTTGCTGAAAAAAAAGTTTACTTGCAGTTACTGGTTCATCGTGTTCAGATGTATAATAAATATCAACAGACGAATAAATAACATTGTCTATAACATAATCATTACTTCCTTCTGCCCCAATTGTACCAATAAGAGAAAAAGAGCCATCATCGTTTAAATTGTAAACATACATAGAACCACTATGTCTAAAAGAATATTGTGAAGTAGTAGCACATAAACAACCATTCCTAGAAAAATTATTTAAGCAAATATAATTATATTTAGGATATTCCTTACAAACAAATAAAAGAATTTTATTTTGTGATGTAGTGCAATCCGCAATAGCCCAATTAGCACCATTTGTAATATGTGAAATAGTAGACAAATCATAAGTAGCACCTTTTACATTATTTATATTAAAAAATAATATAAAAGAAAATGTTAATATAATTAATAATAAAAATTTATTTTTAAATTTCATATTTTTTTCCTTTCATAAAATTAGATTTTTAGGGCGACTAAATTTAATCGCCCCATTTTTTTGATTACGCAGAATGTAAAATACTTTGTATAAAAGCAATTCCTTTTCTTAAACCGATGAAACCTATCATAACAGGTATACATACAGGTAATAAAGAAACAACTTCATTTAAAACACCTGATAGCATTCCATTTGTTACAACGGTTGCTAATGTTGTTGCAGTATTATTCATAGCGTTCACCTTCCTTTCTAATTAGAAATGGAATATCATATCAAAAAATTTATAAACATAATTTAATATGATTATTATTATAATAACAATTAGGAAACTACATATATATCCTAAATCGTTATGAATTAAATTTAATAACTCTAATTCGGTCATATTTTCGCCCCCTAATTGAAATTACCTAAAAATTTTAGTTCTTAGAACCAAGGTTCTAAAACTCCTACATATAAGGGGGGTTATTCTACCCCCTTCCTACGACCACTTATGATAGATTTTGTAACGCTACGCTACAAAATCTAATCAACGCTAGTCGTACACCCCCACGATGACAGAGCAAGGACAAAGGAGGAACTTCGCTTCTAACAGAACACTTCGTGTTCGTTTATGCTCTTTATAGTGAGTGGTTCTAGTTTTACATATTGCCTAATTCGAAATCAATTGGAATTAATTTTACAGTACCAACAGAATTTGAAAAAACAATATCGAATTCTAGCACAATTGCGTCATAATGTTTTAATGCTTTTAAATCTTCGTATAATTGTCTTGATTTTAGAGGAATTTTAAATATTCGTTCGTCTATTCCGTTTTCTGTTATTTCGTCAACTTTTAATCTGTATGAAGCGTCATACTCTATTTCTTTTCCATTTTCATTAGTAAATGTGCCCCCGTCTCTTTTTTCGATTGACTTAAAGATAAAATCTCCTTTACATTCTTTCATTTTCTTTTCTCCTCTCATAAAAAAATAGTATTAATCTAAATATTTAAGATAACTTAAATATCAAATTAATACTATTATTTTTTTAAATAAAAACTTTGCTGTAAACTTTTATTTTGTGCAAAGTTTAAAAATTTTATTGCAGAATAATTATCATTTTGTGCAAAGTTATAAAACAAAAAATATCAAATATTTTATATAACTTTATATACCCTATCGATTTAACCAATCAAGATTTATTCTTTAAAAATTAAGATTTTAAAATTAATATTATAAATAATCATATATTATTATACATATTTTTATATATGATTTTATATATAAATTATCAATTTTAATATTATTAAAAATAATTTTATACTTTTATAAAAAATAAAAAAATTTGTAATATTATAAAATGTTACAAATTTTTTTTATTTTATTTAAATTGTTTTAAAAATATTTCCATTCTAGTTAAAAATTCATTATTTGATTTTGTACTTACCATTTGACTAATTAATTGTTCAGTAACTTCTGAAATTGGCATACTTGACATTGCCTTTCTTAATGCAAATACTGTTTCTATTTCTTTCTGAGTTAATAGTTTTTCTTCTCTTCTTGTTCCAGATTTATTTATATCTATTGCTGGGAAAATACGTTTTTCTGATAATTTTCTATCTAAGTGTACTTCCATATTACCTGTACCTTTAAATTCTTCAAATATAACATCATCCATTTTACTACCTGTTTCTATTAATGCAGTTGCAAGTATAGTTAAACTTCCACCAAATTCTATATTTCTTGCTGCTCCAAAAAATCTTTTTGGTTTATGTAAAGCATTAGGATCTAAACCTCCTGATAAAGTCCTTCCTGATGATGGTATTATTAAGTTATATGCTCTTGCTAGTCTAGTAATACTATCTAATAATATTACAACATCTTTTTTCTGTTCAGTTAATCTTTTTGCTCTTTCTAAAACCATTTCAGCAACTTTTACGTGATGTTCTGGTAATTCATCAAATGTAGAATATATAACATCACCTTTTATAGACCTTTTCATATCTGTTACTTCTTCTGGTCTTTCATCTATTAGTAATACAATTAATTCTACCTCAGGATTATTGGTTGTTATACTATTTGCTATTTTCTTTAATAAAGTTGTTTTACCAACTTTTGGTGGAGCAACAATCATTCCCCTTTGCCCTTTTCCAATTGGAGACATTAAATCTATTATTCTCATTGCATATTCTTTTGGATTTGTCTCTAAAAATAATCTTTCTTCTGGATGAATTGGAGTTAATTCATCAAATGTTTTCCTTTTAATTGCATTTTCTGGTGATTCTCCATTTACCTCTCCTACAAATATTAATGCAGGAAATTTCTCCCCTTCTTTCGGCATTCTTGATATACCTTTTATTTTATCTCCTGTTGCTAATTTAAATCTTTTTATTTGAATTGGAGAAATATATACATCTTTTGGACTTGGTAAATAATTATCTCCTCTTATAAATCCATAACCATCTGG
>CANOPV010000172.1 GCA_947568605.1 uncultured Clostridium sp. | reverse complement strand
GGCTATTTTAATCGCCCACGTGGCTTTGTTCTTAGTAAATATATTATAAGAGAAAGGAATGTGAATAATTATGAGAAAAATAAAAATTGCAATATTATTTGCTTTATTCATTATACTACTATTATTATGTAGCAAAGTAAGTGCAGCATCTGTCATATTATCACCTAACAAAAATAGCGTAACAGTAGGAGATGAATTTACAATAAGTATGAATCTTACAGGAGCAAGTTTGGCTTCATTAGATGTAAAAATTGCAATAGATACTTCAAAAGTAGAATATATTTCATCAAGTTCACCAGATTATACAAATTTTAATAATGGCAAAATATTATATACTTGGACTGACCCAAGAGGAGGAGCTAACCCTAAAACAGATGGAACAATCGTAACATTTAGATTAAGAGCAAAATCAGCAGAAACAGCAAATTTTAATATAAGTGGTAAATTTTATGATGCAAATGAAAATTTAATAAATATGGCATTAAATGGAACAAGTATAAAAATAAATGCAAATGAAACAGAAGTAAATCCACCAATAGATGAAAATATGCCACCACAAAATCCTGATAATAATGGAGAAAATGTAGAACCACCGGAAAATAATAATACTGAAATACCACCAAATGAAAATAATAATAACGAGCCACCACAAGAAAATAATAATCAAGAGCCAGAAAATAATGGTCAATTAAGTTCAAATGCTTATTTATCTTCATTACAAGTAGATGTTGAAGGAATAAGCCCAAGATTTAATAAAAATACTACTAACTATTATTTAATAGTTGATGATTCTGTAAATGAAATTAAAGTAAATGCAACAGCACAAGATAGTAATGCAAAAATAAATATAACTGGAAATGATAATCTGAAAATAGGTAAAAATACAATAATAGTTACAGTAACAGCTCAAAATGGAAGTACGCAAAAAAAATATTTAATAAATGTAACAAAAACTAATGACCCTAATAATGCAAATACAAACTTAGAAAATTTAGCAATAGAAAATGTTATATTAAATCCTGAATTTGATGCTGATGTATTAGAATATTCCGTTAGAATTGGAAGTGATATTGAAAATTTAAATATACTAGCAGTGCCAGAAATTGAAGGAGCAAAAGTTAGTATAACAGGTGGAGATAAATTGTCGTTTGGAAATAATATAGTAACAATAACAGTAACTGCAAAAGATGGTGTTAGCGTAAAAATATATACTGTTAATGTATATAGAAAAACTGAAAGTGAGGAAATTGAAGAACAAAATAAATTAGAAGAAAATAATAATATAAATGAGAATAATCAAATTAATGAATTATTAAATCAAAATTTAGATAATAAAAATAATAAAAGTAATGTTGCTTTATGGATAATAATGGTAATATTATTACTTACAATTGTTGGAATAGTGATATATATTATATGGAGAAATAAAATAAATCGTGATTAAATTTTAAATATAAAAGTACAATAGTTTTTTTAAAAAAACTATTGTACTTTTTTTAATTTACCTATATAATATATGTTGTTTAAAGAAGGGAGAAGAAAATTGAAATTTATAGAAAGCATAAAAGAAAAAGCAAGAAAAGACATAAAAAAAATAGTACTTCCAGAAGCAACAGATTTAAGAGTACTTGAAGCAGTAAATATTATAAGTAAAGAAAACTTTGCAAAAATTGTTTTAATTGGAAATAAAGAAGAAATTACAAAAAAGGCTAGTGAAAATAAATTCGATATATCAAAATCAGAAATAATAGACCCAAAAAATTCAGAAAATTATAATAAATATGTAAATGAATTCTATGAATTAAGAAAACATAAAGGAATCACATTAGAACAAGCAAAACAAATACTATTAGACCCAATATACTATGGAGTAATGATGGTAAAGTTAAATGATGCAGATGGTTTAGTATCAGGAGCAATACATTCAACAGCAGATACTTTAAGACCTGCTTTACAAATACTAAAAACAGCACCAAATACAAAATTAGTTTCAGCATTTTTTATAATGGAAGTACCTAATTGTAATCTAGGTGAAAATGGTACATTTGTATTTGGAGATTGTGGCTTAAATAAAAATCCTGATAGTGAAGAATTATCAGAAATAGCAATATCATCAGCAAATAGTTTTAAACAATTAGTAGGAAAAGAGCCAAAAGTTGCAATGTTATCATACTCAACTTATGGAAGTGCTAAATCAGAGCAAATAGATATAGTAAAAAATGCAACAGATTTAGTTAGAAAAAAAGAACCAAATATATTAATAGATGGAGAATTGCAATTAGATGCAGCAATTATAGAAGAAGTAGCAAAAATAAAGGCAAAAGATAGCAAGGTTGCAGGACAAGCGAATACTTTAATATTTCCAAATTTAGATGCAGGAAATATTGGTTATAAATTAGTACAAAGATTAGCAAAAGCAGAAGCGTATGGTCCTCTTTGTCAAGGTATTGCAAAACCTATTAATGATTTATCAAGAGGATGTAGTGCACAAGACATAGTAGGAGTGGTTGCAATTACTGCTGTTCAATGCAATTAGTTTTTTAAAATTTTAATTAAGCCAGTTATTTTAATATTTATTTTTCTAAAATTTTAAACGCCTTACTGGTCGGACTTTCATAAAATAATTATTTAAAAGTATTTAATATACTCATTATTAATATAAATTATAGTTTTTAATGTCCTCCCAAACTGCACGTCGTTAAAATGTTTAAAAAATAAATATTAAAATACCTGTCTTTTCTAAAAATATTTGAACAGTAGAGTTATAATTATTTTAAAATATAATAAAATTAAAATTTAGGAGGAAAAAAATGAAAATATTAGTAGTAAACTGTGGAAGTTCATCATTAAAATATCAACTTATTGATATGACGAAAGAAGAGGTTATAGCAAAAGGAAATTTTGAAAGAATAGGAGAACAAGAGGCTTTTCTGACACATAAAGTAAATGAAGAAAAATATGTAATAAATGCACCTGTAACAAATCACGAAGAAGCATTAAAAATAATATTAGAGCAATTTTTAAATGAAAAATATGGTGTTATAAAAGATTTAAATGAAATTGATGCAATAGGACATAGAATAGTACACGGAGGAGAGATATTTGATAAATCAGTAGTAATTACAGATGAAGTTATAGAAAAAATAGATGAATGTTCAACATTGGCTCCACTACATAACCCTGCTGCAATATTAGGAATAAATGCTTGTAAAAAATCAATACCAGGTAAACCAATGGTAGCAGTATTTGATACAGCATTTCATCAAACAATGCCAAAAGAAAATTATTTATATCCAA
>CANOPV010000171.1 GCA_947568605.1 uncultured Clostridium sp. | reverse complement strand
CCTATATATTCTCCATTTGCCTCGTTTATACCAATATTTCTTGCTTCTGACAAGCCACCATTTTTTTTGTGTATAACTTTTATTCTATTATCTTTTAATGCATATTCATCACATATTTTACCACAATTATCAGGTGATCCGTCATCTACTAATATAATTTGTAAATTAGTATAAGTTTGTCTTATAACACTTTCTATACATTTTTTCAAATATGGTTCTACTTTATATACTGGTATAATTACAGATATTATAGGTTTATCGTTCATTTTGTTCTCCTTGTTTTAAATGCTCTAAATTTGCTAATATATTTATTTTAAAATTTTCATTTTCATAATCTACCTTATTTAATGCTGTATTATATTGGCAAAATTCTTCTCTTCTCATACTAAATGGAATGTTAATTATTTTTCTTAAAAATGCCTCTATTGCAACTCCGTGTGAACTTATTAATACTTTTTTTCCAATGTTTTGTTGTGCAATATTTTTAATACAATCATACATTCTATTTGCTACTTCTTCCATCGATTCTTGTTCTTTTATACCATAAATTTCATTTATTCTATTTTGATTTTCTTTTATTTCTGGTTGTATTTTATTTACATCTTCCCATTTCCACCCATCATAAATTCCAAAGTACATTTCACATAAATTTTCCAATTGTTGTATATGCAAATTGTTTAATTTTGCTAAGGGCTCTACTGTTTTTATTGCTCTCCCAGATGTACTTGAATATATGGCGTCAAATTTAACATTTTCTAATCTTTTTGTTAATTTTAATACAGATTTTACTCCATTTTCTGTTAATTCATAATCTTGTCTACCTGTTAATCTTTTTTCTATATTTCCTACTGTTTCAGTATGCCTTACTATGTATAATTCTGATTTCATATTTATTTTCCTCTAATATTATTATTTTAACTAATTTTATCTTCTGTCCAAAATTCTCTATATTGATAATTTCTTTTAGGTAATAATTTTATTGTATCATTATTTTGTAATGCTGTCAAAATTGCCTTTATTCTTTTAGGTATACTTTCATTTTCATTTTCTATAAAACTTAATAAATAACATTTATATTCATCAGGTGTAATTTCATATAAATCTGTTACCTCTGCTAACATTCTATACCAATCTGAGCATTTTTTAATAGAAGGTGATGACATAACACTACCACTTCTGTTTCTAAAATATTTAAATATTTTTAATTCTCCATAAATAGTATTTTGTGAAAGGATTGTACCTTTCAAACAAAATAATTCATCCTCATAATACAGTCCCTCTCTAACTCTCATATTATTCTTCTCTATAAATTCTTTTCTCCAACACCTGCTAGAAACAGAAAAAGTTAAATCACATATTAGACGAGCCACTTTGGTAGAATTTTCCTTAGTTGATATTCTTGATTTATTTCCTTGTCCTATATCTTCAAAGCCAAAAAATGCTATATCTGGTACATTTTCGCCAATAACTTTATCTATATTTTCCAATGTAGTACTATCATATAATGTATCATCACCATCTAAAAATATTATATATTCACCATTTGCATAATTTAATGCTATATTCCTAGGCCCTGCTGCTGTTCCAGTATTATGTTTAGTAGTATAAATTCTAACTTTATTTTTACTGTATTTTTTTATTTCTTTAAAAGTATTATCTGTTGAACAATCATCAACTACAATTAATTCATAATTTTTGAATGTCTGATTTAATACACTCTTTATAGACCTATCTATATATTCCTCAACATTATAAGCACTAATTGCAACTGTAAATCTTACTTTTTTTAACTTCAAATTTATTCCCCCTATGATTATATATAATTATATTTTTTAACTATTTTCATATTATACAACAAGTTCACATAAGTTAACTGTATATTCATCACACACATCAAACCCGTCTAAAATTTTTTCTATTTCCATAATTGCATTATCTATGTTAAAAATGTGACTCCTTTGTTTTATATTTCTGCTTAATTTTTTTCTTAAAGCAGAATTAGTTAATATTTCTTTTATCCCTTCATATAAACTGTCTGTATCATTTTTAACTACCAAAGCAGTTTGTAATTCTTCTCCAAATATTTCTTTTATTCCTGGACAATTTGTTGTTACAATTACTTTTTCTAGCACAGTTGCTTCTAATAATACCGAGCTTAAACCTTCTATGCGTGATGAACACACAAATATATCAGATTTTTTTACATATTTATGTGGATTATTAGTATAACCTACTAAATTTACTGTGTCTTGTAAATTATTAATATTTATATACTCTTCTAATTTACTTCTTTCTTCTCCATCTCCTATTATCCATAATGTGTGTATTATTTTCTCATCTATTAATCTTTTATGTATTTCTAATAATCTATCATAACCTTTTTCTTTAACTAGTCTACCAACTGTACATAATACTAAACCATTATAATTTAATTTTTTTGTTATTTCTTCATTAGAATTTTGTAATATCTTTTTACAATCAATAGGATTAACTTGTACATAAATATTATCAGTAATTCCTGTTTTATTTGAAAATCTTACTTTTACTTCTTCTGATACACAAATGATTTTATCAAATTTTTTATAGCATTTTTTTTCATCTTCTAAATTTTTAAATGGATTTATTCCAGATACATTATTTATATCTGTATGAATCCAAGCAATTTTTTTAGATTCTGTATTATTAGAGTTTGCAACAAATTTAGATACCTTTCCTTCTAAAAAAGCAATTTCTACATCATATTTCTCTTTTATAGCCATCTTATATAAGATATTAGAACAATTTTTTAATAGTAATAAATATATTTTCCATATCAAGTCCATAATTTTTCTTGATATTTTATAAAATTTTGATTTTTTATTATTTCTACTATTTTTAAAAAATGAATTAAATATATATTTATATTCTACATTTTCAATTTTTTCTAATTCTTTTATATATGCACCATCATTGACAATTGCTAGTACTGTTACAGAGTATTTTTCTTTATCTAGATTTTTTAATAAGTTTATTAATACTCTTTCTGCTCCTCCAAATTGCAATGTATGTACTACAAACAATAATTTTTTCATTGCTCCCTCCTTTTGTGTAATACTATAATTTTATTATACCATATATTTACAATATATGTAAATACAAAAAATTAAAATTAGTTTATGTATACAATTATATCATAGTTTTCATTTTTTGTCAAAATATGGGTTTTATTTATTATATATTTTATTTGTTTCATAATTGTATCATTTTTTGTAGAAATTTTGCTTACCTTATAAAACAAAGTGGCCTTGCCACGCGGATGATTAAAATCGCCCTGCATCATTATTAGAGTCTAGCC
>CANOPV010000170.1 GCA_947568605.1 uncultured Clostridium sp. | reverse complement strand
GGCTGTCAGACCATAATTTTGAAAAAAATCTATAAAAAGGTTGTGAAATTAATTACACTAAAATTTTATTTAAAATAATTTTCGCCTCACGCTTCACTTTAAGTAAGAAATAAATCATCAGCATTTTTAAAAAAATTTAATAAAAGTCTTGTTTTTTTTGTAAATGTATGGTAAACTAATTGTTAGTCAGTTTATTAACAATATTAGGAGGTGCATTTAAATGGCAAAATGTGAAATTTGCGATAAATCAATAAATTACGGAAATAAACTTAGTATAACTCGTTCACATATTAGTAAAAGAACATCTAGAACTTGGAAACCAAATTTAAGAAGTGTTAAAGCAATTATAAATGGTGAAACAAAAAGAATTAATGTTTGTGCAAAATGTTTACGTTCTGGAAAAGTAAAAAGAGCTCAATAAATTATATATAGATTTAGCCTCTGTTTTCAGAGGCTATTTTCTTTAAAATTTCCCCATTTTTTAATTAATTTTTAAGAGTATTCATTAAATTTATTGATGTGCTGGCGATTGAAGTCGCCCATAATCATATAAATAAATTCTAATTATATTTTTAATTTTGTAAATTTAGATTTATGTATTAATCTTTAATGCCAAATATTAATTTTACAAATCCTCTTAAAAATTTGGGAACTTTTTTTACTACAACTTGCATATTATTTCCTCCTTTTATAATTTAACACGCTAGCCACATTAAACCTACTAAAACTACAACTACTCCTATTACGAATAACCAACCAGCAACTGGAAGTAATAATACTAACAATATCCCTATTCCTAGTCCAATTAAACATACTCCTAGTGTTTTCTTTAATACTTTCAACATAATATATTACCTCCTTAGATTTAATATATTATATTACATTATGTAAAAATGGTTACACTTTTTATTATTTATGCCATTTTTATTTTTAAATTTAATTAACTTTATAATTCTTCGCTAAAATTATTTTTTTAATTCATTGGCTCCAATTTGCTACGCAAACTTGTCGCATAATTTCATTAAAAAAATAATCTTTAACTTGAATTAAATTAATTAATTTAAATTTTAATATTGAAATGAAAGGAATCTTGAAATGAAAAAAAATGATGTTATTGAAATGATAAATATTTTAAAAGAAACTTATCCTGATGCTACTTGTAGTTTAGATTTTAAAACTCCTTTTGAATTGGTTATTGCTGTTATGTTGTCTGCTCAATGTACAGATGAAAGGGTTAATAAGGTTACTCCTGCATTGTTTGAAAAGTATAATGAACCTAAGGATTTTTTAGATTTAGATATAAATGAATTAGAAAATTATATTCATTCGTGTGGTTTTTATAGAAATAAGGCTAAAAATATAAAATTATGTGCCTCTGAACTTATAAATAAATATAATGGTGTTGTTCCTAATTCTATGGAGGAACTTCAAAAGTTACCTGGCGTTGGTAGAAAGAGTGCAAATGTTATATCATTAGAAGTTTTTGGTATTGCAAATGGTATTGCTGTTGATACACACGCTAAAAGAATTTCTAATCGTATTGGTCTTTCAGATGAAAAGACTCCTGATAAAATTGAAAAAGATTTATTGAAGATTATTCCAAAAGAGTATTTAAAGGATGTTAATCATTTATTTGTTTGGCACGGAAGAAATATATGTACTGCAAGAAGTCCTAAATGTGATGTGTGTCCAATAAAAAAATACTGCAAAAAATTAAATGCTGTAATTTAGAATAAATTAATTTATATAAAATATGCTTTCTACTATACAATTCTTCGTTAAAATTATTTTTTTATTAGATTAAATATTCAATTCTTCGCTAAGATATTTAAAAATATGCTTTTGGCTCCAATAGCTACGCGAAGTTGTCGCACGCAAAAGCAATTTTTAAATACTTTTTAGCTCGAATTTCATTAAATAAAATGTTAAAAGATAATTTTTGCTTCTAATTTTTATGTATTCTAAATTACAACATTTATTTATTGAATAAATTTAATTTTTTTGCAAATACTAGTTTAGAAGGTGATTAATGTGACTAATATTAATTGTTCTGAAAATTGTATTTATCAAATTGATGGTAAATGTTCTTTTGAAGATGTTTCTTCTAAAATTTTAACTCCTGATTCTAATTGTGCTTATTTTGTTAAATCTAAAAATAAAAATTAATTTTTGTAGACATATTCCATTTAATTAAAATATATCATATAATATGTATATATTTTAATTAGAGGTGTTGTTATGGATAAAAATTATAAACTAGCAATTGTTGGTGCTACTGGTCTTGTTGGTAGAACAGTTTTAAAGGTTTTAGAAGAAGAAAATCTTCCTATTTCTGAGTATAAATTTTTTGCATCTAAAAAGTCAGCTGGTCAAATTCTAAATTTTATGGGTAGAGATTATATTGTAAATGAATTAACAGAAAATTCTTTTGATGAGCATTTTGATTTTGCAATATTTTCTGCGGGTGGAGATACTTCTAAAAAATTTTCTCCAATTGCTTCTAGTAAAGGTTGTATAGTAATTGATAATAGTAGTGCTTTTAGAATGGATGATAATGTTCCTTTAATTGTTCCAGAGGTTAATTTAGAACAAATTAAAGAAAACAATGGAATAATAGCAAATCCAAATTGTTCGACTATTCAAGCAGTTGTTGCTTTAAAACCATTAGATGATAAATTTAAAATTAAAAGGGTTGTTTATTCTACATATCAAGCGGTTTCTGGTGCAGGTCAAAAGGGATTAGATGATTTGAATAATGGTCTTTTAGGAAAAGAGCCTGAAAAATTTCCGTATCCTATTGTAAATAATTGTTTACCTCATATTGATGTATTTTTGGATAATGGTTATACAAAAGAAGAAGAAAAGATGATAAATGAGACTAGAAAGATTTTAAATAAACCTACTTTGAAAGTAACTGCAACGACTGTAAGAGTTCCTGTTAAAAATTCTCATAGTGAGTCTATTAATATTGAGTTTGAAAATAGTTTTGAATTAGATGATGTTATTGAGACTTTAAAGAATGCTCCTGGTATTATTGTTCAAGATGATGTTAAAAATGATGTTTATCCTTTGGCTATAAATGCAAATGGTCATAATGAGGTTTTTGTTGGTAGAATAAGACGAGATTTTAGTGTTGATAATGGTATTAATTTATGGGTTGTTGCTGATAATATAAGAAAAGGTGCTGCTAGTAATGCTGTACAGATTTTGGAGAAATTATTATAATTATATACTATAAAGTTTTAGAACAATTCGATTTAAAGAATTATTTTTTTAACATTTTATTTAATGAAATTCTTCGCTAAAAGGTATTTAAAAATTGCTTTTGCGTGCGACAACTTCGCGAAGCGATTGG
>CANOPV010000169.1 GCA_947568605.1 uncultured Clostridium sp. | reverse complement strand
GAATGGCAAGACATACAGAAAAATAGAATACATAGCAGATTTTAAGTACATAGAAAACAGACAAGTAATAATAGAAGATGTAAAAGGTTTGGAAACAAAAGAATTTAAAATAAAAAGAAAATTATTTGAATATAAATACCCTGATTTAGAATTAAAAATAATTAAATGAAAGTGAGTAAGAGAAAATAAATGTTTGATATAAATGGAAATATAATAAATGAAGCAAGAGAAATAGGTACAATAAAATATAATTTAAAAATAAATTATAGATATTTTGTAAGATTTGAAGAAATTGAAAGTAAAAGAGGAATAGGAAGTTATAGTAATGGAGCACTTAATTTGCTAAATGTCTTGCCAAACACAGACAAAATTATATTAAGTAATAAAAAGGAAGATGCACAAATAATAGACGGAAAAATGAATTTAAAAGGTCTATTAAACAAATTATTAAATGACTGGAATTATAAATTTTATAATATGGAAGTTATAGAAATTGAGAAAGGAGAAGATGATGAGTAAAGTAAAACAGATAAGCAATAAAACAAATATAGAAGAAGCAAAAGATGATTTAAGATTTTTCAACGAAGGCGATTATATTACAAGAGAAATGTCGCAAAGTGCAAAATTATTAGAACAATATATAGAAAGACTAGAAAAAGAAAATGAAGAATATAAAAAACAATATGATAGTTTAGTAGAGAAGATAAAAAAAGATATAGAAGAATATCCAGAAGCAACATATACAAAATATTATTTATTAGATTGTTTAGAACTATTAGATACAGAAAAATAAATAAGAAAGAGGTGGGAAGATGAATATAAGATTTAAACAAAAAGATTTAGAAGAAATAGCAAAAATAAGTTATGAAGAAGATAGAAAATATCCAGAAAATTTTAGTAATTGGTATAAGCATATAGTAGATTTTGGATATTTTAAACATACCAATATTATATCTAATCAAATTTTTACTTTGGAAGAAGTAGAAACAATGCAAGAAACAGATATTATAGATAAAGTTAATTGGGAAAAAATAAATAAAATATTAGAACCAACTTCAAACAAAATGAAAAAAGGACAAGTATATAATATTAAAAATGGTTGTTTCTCTAATAAATTTGATTTTAGTACTTGCTTAACAACAAATGGAGAATTAGCACAGCAATTATGGAAAATTAATTATCAATCTTGTATGTATGAAACAGGTGGATACACAGAATTAGTAGTAAGAGAAGTTATACCAAATTATCTTGAATATCCAACAATATATAATGGAATGCCTTTAAGAGAAGAAATTAGAGTATTTTATAATTTAGATGCAAAGAAAATAGAATATATAGTAGATTATTGGGATTATAATTATTGCTATAAGCACTTATATAATGCAAATGATAAAATAATATTTAACTGGTTTCATAACAAAATTGGAAATAGAAAAATAAATCATCAAGAAAAATTAAAAGAATTATTTGAAAGAATTGAACAAAATATACATACATTAAAATTTGATGAAGAATTAAAAGGAATATGGAGTATAGATTTTTTATATGAGATAGTAAATGATGAAATTTATTTAATAGATATGGCAAGAGGTTTTAGAAGTGCTTATTGGAATGAAGATAAAATAAATAAATCATATAAGAAAAAAACAATTTTATACAAACTAAAATAAAAGTAAATACTACGTAAAGAGGTGTAGTATGAGCGAAAAAGAAATAATACTTTTATGGAAAAGTGGCTTAACTAAAAATAAATTAGCAGAAATATATAAAAGAAGATATAATCAGCAAATAAAATTAATTCGATTAGAAATGCACAATAGATATAAAGGTAGATTTATAACTAACTATGAAGCATTGGCTTATGTAGAAAGAGTAATATACAGATATTTAAAAGGAGGGTACTAATGACTAGAAAAGATTTAAAAAACTATAAATATAATCAAGAATGGATAAAAGGAAGAATGAATTACATAGAAGAATATAAAACAAGTGTAGAAAAGACAACGACAATATTATCAGATATGCCAAAACGGAACTAGAAAAGTACAAGATAGCATAGCAGAGAAAATAGCAATTTTATTAGATTCGATAAATGAAATGTACAATAAAATATTAGAAGAAAACCAGAAACAAAAGAAAGTATTAGAGCAATTAGATAAAGTAGAACAGCCATATAAGTTAATATTAGAGAAAACTTATATACAAGGAAAAACATTAGTAACAGTTGCAAGTGAAATGAATTATAGTTATGTAGATATTTGTAGAAAACACGGAAAAGCATTAAAAGAGTTTGATAAGATTTGTGATATGAAATGTTATTGAATGATACTATAAAAATATGATATAAATATAATGGAATATCTCAGAAAGAGCAAATTTAGTTTTGCTCTTTTGTCTTGTCTAGTGTTTATAGAAACAGAGGATTAAGATATGGAACAATGTTTAATAAATAAGAAAATATGTTCGCAAACGAATAGGAAATGTAAAATATGCAAGTTGGATACTTGCAAGGAAGTGTTAAGAATGATAGAGAATAGTCAATATTACGAAGATTTAGATAAACTAAGAAGAATAAAAGCAGATTTACCAAAGGAATGTCAAGGCTGTTCTTTTTTAGAAATTACTAATTTAAGAGAGCAAAAAGTACATTGTCCTTATAGAGTAAAAGAAAGGTGCTTATTAAAATAATACAAAAAAGGACTAACAAAAGTTAGCCCTGAATTAAAAATAGTACAAAGTATCTTCAATAACATCAAGAACATCCGACATATTTTTATTTCTTGATTTTAGATAAAAAAATCGTAATCCTGTAGACATATCTCTATACATAGATAAAGAAATAGTACCGACTTTTTTTCCGATAAGTTCGTGTTTAGAAGTATTAAACTCAATAATGTTATTCACGACTACACCTCTTTTCATTAGTATTTCTCAAAAAAATGAGAATACAAATAATATAACATAAAAGAAATAAGAAAAATGTCGAAAACGGAAATTAAAACAAAAAAATATAATAATTTTAGAAAACAAAAATAAAAATTAATTTATAATTTAAAATAAAGTAGGTGATATAAATGGCTAATGAAAGTAATTTAGAAAAAGGAAGAGATACACAATTTGATAAATTAACGGGCGAAGAACTGGCGAGAATAGCAAAAAAAGGTGGAAAAAAATCAGGACAAGTTAGAGCAGAAAGAAAAAAATTCAATGAATTATTTAACAATTATTTAGACAAACAAATAACAAACGAACAAATAAAAAAACAAATGTTAGAATTTGGATTTATAGACAAAGAATGCACAAATAAAAATGCAATAGTATTTTCGCAATACAAAGAAGCATTAAGAGGAAGTACACAAGCATATATTGCAATAAGAGACA
>CANOPV010000168.1 GCA_947568605.1 uncultured Clostridium sp. | reverse complement strand
TTGAGACATTTTCTAAAATGAATTATTAAGATATTATCATAAATGAATCATAATTATCCTGAGTAAATAGAAAAAATGATTGACAAAAATAAGAAATAGTAATATAATAAAAAAATCAAAGGCTATAAAAGCCTAATAATAGGAGGAATCTAAATGGAAAAAGAAGAAATCAATGCACGGCGCATAAAAGAGGCAGACTACATTATCAGCACACACGCGACTATAAGGGAAACAGCCAAAAAATTCGGAGTCAACAAATCAACGGTTCACTTTGATGTCAGAATGTGCCTTAAGGGAATAGATCCCGAAAAGGCTGAACAAGTTGACCAAGTGCTTAAAGAAAATTCAAGAGATAAGCACATTAGAGGCGGAATGGCAACGAAGGCAAAATTTGCGCAGATGAAGAAAATTTAAAAGATTACTCCGGAGTCAGCATCGTAATGGTGCTGACTCTTTGTTATTTTATAGAAAACTCTTAAATTTATTATAAATAAAATTAAGAGTTTTACGAAATTTAGTAAAAAGATTGACTTTATAAGAAAAAATAATGTATTATATTAATGTATAAGGAGATTAATAATATGAATAAAATAATAGTAGAAGTAGGGTCAACCTGTATAAAAGTAGATAAATATGATGGAAAAAATATTGAAAAGTTAGAAGGAATAACAATACAATTTAAAAAACATTATAACGAAGATAAACGATTAAGAGAAACAGACATTATACAATTAATAGAATATGTAAATAATTTAAAACAAATAACTAACGATATATATGTATGTGTTACAATCATTTTTTGAGGTTTAAACGATTAGGATAAGAGCATATTTCTAGAAAGATTTAAAAAAGATACTGAATATGATTTTCATATTATATCACAGGAAAAAGAAAATGAATTAACAGTTTTTGGAGCCACTAGATTTGTAAATGATAAAGTATGTGTATTTATTGGTGGAGGAGGCTCTACTGAAATAGCAATATATGATAAGGAAATAAAAGAAAGTGTAAATACAAAAATAGGTGTTATAGATGTAATGCAAGAATTTCCAGACTTAGCCGAAGACTTTGCAACAACTGACATTGAAAAAGTAAAAAAATACATAAAAGAAAGATTAAATTTACCAATTGAAAAAGCAGATATATTAATATTAGCAGGTGGGGCACACGAGAAATTTGCAAGACTTTCAGGAATAAAATATAAAGAAAATACTTTATATAAAGATAAAGCATCATCAATTATGATGGACATAGAAACAAGAAAAAGTGAAACAGAAAGATATTATAGAAAAATATCATTAGATGAAATAAGGAAAAAAGTTAACGACCCAGATTGGTGGTATGCAACGCGTGCAATGTCTGCTTTTGTATTAGTAGTAGCAGAAGCGGTAGAAGCAAAATACATTGTACCAACAGATATAGCAATGATTTATGGACTTTTAGAAAATAAAATATAATAACAGTAGTGGCACGAGGCATCGTGCCCTTTACCAAAATAAAAAAGTATAGGTAGGTATTAATGGAAAATTTATATAATGAAACAAAAAATATAATGAAAAAATACGGAATATATGCAAATAAATCATTAGGTCAGAACTTTTTAATAGACGAAAATGTAGTAGAAACAATAGTTAATTCAGCAAATATTACAAATGAAGATTTAGTAATAGAGATAGGACCAGGACTAGGAACACTAACAAAAGAATTACTAAAAAAAGCAGGAAAAGTAATTTGCATAGAACTAGACACAAAAATGTTAAAAATTTTACAAGACAGATTTGAAAATTTAGAAGTTATAAATGAAGATGTACTAAAAGTTAATTTAGAAGAATTAATAAGAAAACAAAAGCATATAAATTCTTTAAAAAAAGCAAAAATAGTAGCAAATTTACCATATTACATAACAACACCAATAATAATGAAATTATTAGAAGAAAAACTAGATATAGAAAGCATTACTGTAATGATACAAAAAGAAGTAGCAGATAGACTAACTGTAATCCCAGGAGAAAAATTATCAGGTGCAATAACATATTCAGTATATTACTATGCAACAGCACAAAAAATATTAGAAGTAACAAACAATTCAT
The DNA here is from genome assembly GCA_947568605.1 of uncultured Clostridium sp. GTDB lineage: Bacteria > Bacillota > Clostridia > TANB77 > CAG-508 > CANRES01. Next base: position 1,320 of record CANOPV010000168.1, on the reverse strand, counting down.
TTATACCAGAGCCAGAAGTAAAATCAGAAGTAATAAAATTAAATTTAAGAAAAGAAACCCCAATAAAAGTAGATGACGAAAAACTATTATTTAAAATAATAAAATTAGCATTTATGCAAAGAAGAAAAACATTAGTGAACGCATTATCAAATGGGAATATATTAAAAAATAAAGAACAAATTTATCAAATGTTACAAGAATTACAAATAGACGAAAAAATAAGAGGAGAAGCATTAACATTAGAACAATATGCAGAAATTACAAATTGGATAATAAACAAATTCATACTTGAAAAATAATATACATATTGTTATAATAAGAAAAAATAAAATATAATTATATTTATTTTTATTATAAAAAAAATAAGGTGATGTATATGATAAAATTCACAAAAATGCACGGGTTAGGCAATGATTATGTATATATAGATTGTACAAACAATAACAATCATATAGAAAACAAATCAAACCTAGCCAAATTTGTAAGCAATAGACACTTTGGAATAGGCTCAGACGGTTTAATATTAATATGTGATAGTGAAATTGCAGACTTTAAAATGCGAATGTTTAATTATGATGGTAGTGAAGCGGAGATGTGTGGAAATGGAATACGTTGTGTTGGAAAATTTGTATATGACAAAGGACTAACAAGAAAAACAGAAATAACCATAGAAACATTAGCAGGAATAAAAACATTAAAATTAAACATTGAAAACAACAAAGTAGATACAGTAAAAGTAGATATGGGAGAACCAATATTAGCTCCTAAATTAATACCAGTAATTGCAAATGAGCAACCAGTAAAAAATCTAAAAATAAAAGCATTAGATAAAGAATTTATATTTACCTGTGTATCTATGGGAAACCCACACGCAATTACAGTAGTAAACAATGTAGATGATTTTGATGTAGAAAGATATGGTAAAATATTAGAAATAGATGAACATTTTCCAAAAAGATGCAATATAGAATTTATTGAAATAATAGATAGAGAAAATATAAAAATGAGAGTATGGGAAAGAGGAGCAGGAGAAACTTATGCTTGTGGAACAGGTGCGTGTGCAACAGCAGTCGCTTGTAACTTAAATAATTATACAAATTCAAAAGTAAATGTAGAATTACTGGGAGGTACTTTACAAATTGAATGGAAAAAAGAAGATAATCATATATATATGACAGGAACTGCAAATACTGTTTTTGAAGGAGAAATAGAGGCTTAAACTTAAATTAAACATTCAATTTTTAGTTAAAAATATTTAAATATGCTTTTTTGTTATACAATTCTTCGTTAAAATTATTTTTTTAATTCATTGGCTCCAAT
>CANOPV010000167.1 GCA_947568605.1 uncultured Clostridium sp. | reverse complement strand
AATTAGGAATAGAGAGAAGTGTAAAACAATTATCACAAGCAGAAAAAATGGTTGCTAGATATATTGTTGTACTAAGGCAAGCATCGTTAGCACACGGAGACTTCGCAAAAACAATGGATAGTCCAGCAAACCAATTAAGGATATTTAATGCACAATTAACAGCATTTAAGAGAAATATGGGTAGCCTATGGCAAGGATTGTTAGGAAACATACTTCCTTATGTAAATGCAATAATGATGGTAATAAATGAATTACTAAAAATGATTGCTAAATTATTTGGTTATGAAGTATGGGAACAAGATGTTAGTATTAGTGCAAATGTAGGAGCAGATGACCTAGCAGATGATTTAGGAATAGTAACAGGAAAAGCAAAAGAGTTAAAGAAGCAACTTATGGGATTTGACGAAATACATAATATTACATTACCCGATAATTCAAGTGGTGGTTCAGGTGGAGCAAGTGTTGGTGGAATAGACCAAAGATTGCTTGATGCTATGAAAGAATATGATAACTTAATGGATAAGGTAAAAAGTAAAGCAAATGACATTAGAGATAAAATGATGGATTGGTTAGGATTCGAGCGTGATGACAATGGAACTTGGAAATTAAAAGATGGTTATACAAACATAGAGAAAATTAGAGATATTGCAATAATTGTAGGAGGATTATTAGCAGGATGGAAAATTACAAACCTTATAACTGGATTAGGAGATGCTTTAAAAGATGCAAAAACTTTAAAAGGATTAGGTATTATTTCGATAATAATTAGTTTAATTAGTTCAGCAGATACAATAAATAAATTAGCAGATGGAGAATTAAATGAAGAAACTATAATAAAAACAATAGGAGAAAGTTTAGGATTAGCAGTAGGATTAACAGCAGCAGGATTTTCTGCACCAGTAACAATAGGTCTTTCAATTACATTAGCACTTGTAAAAGTAGGTGCATATGTAGACAGTAAATTAGGAATAGATGAAAAAGCGTGGAAACCATTATATGATGCGTTAGGGCTTGAATATACTAATAAATTTTCTTTGGCTAACTATAAAATAAGAATTAGTGTAGGTTTAGACTTAATTCAGATACTTTGGAATAAGTTAAAAGGTTCTATTTCAGATATAGCAAGCATAATAAAAGAAAATGTATTAACGACTTTATCTAATGCAATAAGGGGACTAGCAGAAGTATTTGGTACAATTCCAGTTTTAGGCGATAAAGTAAAAGCAACATTAATAGGAATAAGTGATGAAATAAAAAATACAGCAGATGAAGAGAAAAAAACAAGAGAAGAATTACAATTAAAAAGAGATGAAGAATTACAGAATTTTATACAATCTGAAAATTTAAAAAATTCTATTGCAAGTGAAAATACTGAGAAAATATCAGAAAGTCTTAATAAATTAAGTGAAATGTATGTAAAAACAGGAGAAGATACAGAACAGACACTTGCAGAACAGGTAATAGGTCAAGTAGATTTTGCAAATAAAGTTAAAGAGATATATGAACAATCAGGTAAAGAAATAAATGATGAAACTAGAAAAAAATTAGACGAAAGAACCAAAATGTTAGCGGATAAACTTTTAGAGCAGACAAATAAAGTGAAAATTTTAACCCCAAACCAAATAGATGCTTGGAGAAAACTAGCAGAAGGCTCAGAAAGCATATACAATGAAAAAATTTCAGAGGTAGAGGAAGATACAAGATTAGCATTAGAAACTATTTTAGGTAAAGTAGATACAAATGCACCAGATTATATAAATAAATGGACTAAAATGGCAAGTGAGAGTAGCGAAAAATATAACCAAATGCTTTCAATGTTACCAGATGATACAAGAGGTAAAATTTTGGCTTCAACAATAGCAGTAACAGGAATGACAGAAAGTACAAAAACAGCCTATGAAAATTTATCAGAAGAAGGAAAGAATGCTTTTAATAGTGCTATGTCAGATATGGATACAGATGCAAAAAATAAAGTACAAGATGCGATAGACGAAATAAATGGGAAAATATGGGAGGCTGGAAGAGCAGGCGATAATGTAGGAAGTAGCGCTAATAGAAATTTTAATAGTGGATTAGGGGATACTACTTCATCTGGTACTAACTTTTTACAAGGATTTGCTAATGTAATTTCTTTGGGAAACCCATTAAATATATTTGGGAAAATAGGAACATTAACAAGTAACATAGTATCAAAATGGAATAAAGGACTTGGAAATGCTTCACCATCAAAGAAAACAAGAAAATCAGCAAATTATTTTATGGAAGGATTTACAAAACAAATAACTAAATTAATGCCAAATTCACTACAACAAATAAAAGAATTAGCAACAGGTATGACTGATGAATTTGAAAATAATTTAGGAATAAGTACCATTGCAAATGGTATAAGTATAAATCCTAATGATTTCAAAATAGATACAAATCAATTTATAGACTATGGTCAAATAAGTGGTGCAATTGCAACACAAAGTAATGTAAATGTAAGTAGCGATATAGAAGGACGTATAGAAAATGCAATATATAGAGGGTTAAGTAATGCGACAATACCAGTCGAAATAGAAGCAACAACAGATGAAGGAGTAATCTTTAAAAAAGTACAAGTAAAAGCAAGAGAATTTACAATGCAAACAGGAGAGCTAGCGTTTGATTTTTAGGAGGTAATAGAAGGTCAAAGAGATATATTTCACAATTTACAGATAAAAGTTATGTATCAAGTAATCTAATAGAAATTGAGGGATATACTCCTAACTTTCTAAAAGGTTATGAAGTAGAATGGTACGATTTAAGTTTAGAAGCGGGAAGAAATGCAAAAGGAACAATGCACTTATGTTATATAGCAGACAAGTATAAAATAATTTTACATACAACGCCATTGTTCCAACAAGAATTAACAGAGTTTTATACACACATTCCAAAAAGAGCAATAACAGTAAAGTTTTTCAATCCATTTACTGGAACATATAAAACAATACAGTGTTATAGGGGAGATAGAAAAGCCAATATGCTGTTTGATTTTAATGGAATAGGTAAATTATATGATTGTGTAGACCAAAGTTTTATAGAATTGTAGGTGGTATAAGGTATACAGTAAGTAATGAATTTAAAGAAGAATGTAAAAGAAATGTAAATAAGTATAAGAGAACTGGAAGAATACATATTGTAGAAGATAATGCAGACATAACTGAAAGCGACAATCTCGTAGATTTTGAAGTTGATAGTAATTGCTATCTAAATGATACATTTATAGGAACAACAGTATGCAAAAAAGTTACAGTAAATATTTTAAATCCTAATAATATATTAAACTTAGAAAACAAAGAAATACAAGTATATGCAGGAATGATAATAAATAATGAAAAAGAGGAAGTACCTTTTGGAAATTTTATTATAGATAAACCAGAAAATGAAGAAGTAAAGGAAAAAACAAGTTTTACAGGATATGAC
>CANOPV010000166.1 GCA_947568605.1 uncultured Clostridium sp. | reverse complement strand
CGAATTTCATTAAATAAAATGTTAAAAAAATAATTCTTTAACTCGAATTGTATTTCGAAGAACCTAGGGGCGTGCATTGCACGTTCGTGTAGCAAAGCACGTTGTTTTTCATTGTCATATTTTGTCGAAATATTTTTCTTGACAGTTTTGATAAAATGATGTATAAATATATTATCAAAGTTTTTTTAAATCAAAATGCAACTTAGAATAGCAAAAAATAAAGTTTTTAATTTCTTTTTATTAAGAAAATCAAACAAAAAAGAAAAAATATTATGGAGGTGAGTAATAAAAATATTATTATATATTATAATATTTAATTTTACAAAAAGTCTAAATTTTTGAAAAAAGGTATTGACTTTTAAATTGACAAAATGATAAAATGACTTTATCAAAAAACAAGAGAAATAGGAGGAAAAAATATGGAAGAAAAAATATTAAATGAAATGAGTAAAATGTTTGGAGAAGTTAAACAAGAATTAGGAAAATTAAGTGAAAAAGTAGATAATTTAGAGAAAAGAATAGGAAAACTAGAAGAAAACCAAGGTGAAATGTTAAATAGAATAGGTAAATTAGAAGAAAATCAAGATAAAATATTTGATAGAATGGATATTATAAATGAAAATCAAATTAGTTTTAATATTATACAATTTCAAACAAATGAAAAATTAGATGAACTTATTAAACAAAATAGAAAATTAGAAATTAATCAAACCGCATTATTAAAAATGCAAATTCAATTTTTAAGAAATCAAAAAGAACTAAAAGAAGGATTAATAGACGGAAACTATGGAAACTATTTTGTATAATATACTTGTACTAAAAAATAATTTGTGATAATATATTATTCAAGTTAATAAAGTGGTGGTGATAAAACTGCAAGAACTAGAAAAAGATGCAAAATATATAAAAGGAGTAGGACCAAATAGAGTACAATTATTAAATAAATTAGGAATATATACATTATATGACTTAATAACATATTATCCAAGAGAATACGAAGATAGAGGAAAAGCAAAAAAAATTTATGAACTTACAGACGAAAGTGAAAGTCTAATAGAAGCAGTAGTCATATCTAAAATAAGTGAAATTAGAACTAATAGAAAAAATATGACAATGTATAAATTAACAGTAAGAGATGATACAGGAATATGTACAATTATATGGTATAATAAAAGTTATCTAAAAACAATATTTAAAGTAGGAATAAAATATAATTTTTATGGTAGAGTAAAAAACAAAAGTGGTCGAATTGAAATGATAGAACCAACATTTGATATAAAAGGAAAAAATAATAATACAGGAAAAATAATACCATTATATCCACTAACATATAATTTATCTCAAAATACAATTAGAAAAATAATAGAAAATGGAATAGGAATAGTAGATAATAAATTAGAAGAAACTTTACCAAAATATATATTAAACGATAATAAGTTATGTGATATAAATTATGCTATAAAAAAAATACATTTTCCAGATGATTTTGAAGAATTTAAAATTGCAAGAAAAAGATTAGTATTTGAAGAATTATTAGAAATGCAATTAATGTTATTATCATTAAAAAATAATAATATAGAAAAGAAAAAAGGAATTCAATTTAGTAAAGATATAAAAATAAATGATATGATAAATAAATTACCATTTAGATTAACAAATGCACAAATTAGAGTCTTAAACGAAATTGAAAAAAATATGGAATCAGATAAAATTATGAATAGGCTTTTACAAGGAGATGTTGGCTCTGGAAAAACAATAGTTTCAATACTTGCAACATATAAAGCAGTAAAATCAGGGTATCAAGTAGCAATTATGGCACCAACATCAATACTTGCTACTCAACATTTAGAATCTTTTGAAAAAATCTTATCAGAATATGGAATTAAATGTAGATTACTAATAGGAAGTACAACTGCAAAAAATAAGAGAATAATTTTAGAAGATTTAAAAGAAGGAAAAATAGATGTATTAATAGGAACGCATTCATTAATTGAAGAAAATGTAGAATTTAAAAATTTGGGATTTGTTGTTACAGATGAACAACACAGATTTGGAGTAAAACAAAGAAATATATTATCAGAAAAAGGAAATAATCCAGATATATTAGTAATGTCTGCAACACCAATTCCAAGAACATTAGCATTAATATTATATGGAGATTTAGATATATCTATAATAGATGAATTACCACCAAATAGAAAACAAATAGATACTTATGCTGTAACAAAAAGTATGGAAGAAAGAATTAATATATTTATTAAAAAACAGTTACAACAAGGTAGACAAGCCTATATAGTATGTCCGTTAGTAGAAGAAAATGAAGATATAAAAGCAGAAGCGGTAATGAAAATTATAGACAAATACAAAAATGAAATGTTTAATGAATTTAGAGTAGAATGTATATATGGAAAAATGAAGCCAAAAGATAAAGATAATATAATGGAAGAATTCAAAAATGGAAAAATAGATATACTAATATCAACAACTGTAATTGAAGTCGGAGTTAATGTTCCAAATGCAAGTATAATGGTTATAGAAAGTGCTGAAAGATTTGGACTTGCAACATTACATCAATTAAGAGGAAGAGTAGGAAGAGGGCAATACCAATCATATTGTATATTAAAGTACCAAGGAAATTCAGAATTAATCAGAAAAAGAATGAAAGTAATGACAAGTACAACAGATGGTTTTTTAATTTCAGAAAAGGACTTAGAGTTAAGAGGAGCAGGAGATTTTTTTGGAACTAAACAACACGGGCTACCAGAATTTAAAATAGCAAATTTATTTGAAGATGTTAGCACTTTAAAAGAAGTACAAGATTTAGCAAATGAAATTATGAGTAAAGATAAGTTTTTAGAAAAATCAGAAAACGAAAAATTAAGAGAGATGTGTCAAAAAAAACGTGGAACAATTAATGTACTTTAAATTTTTATTATTTACAGTGAAAAATATTTAAAGCGAAGCGTGAGGCAATATATACATTTTTTCTTGGGCTGAGCATCCTAAGGGGACACTTGAATGCTGTTAGATACGATCGTATCTAACAGCATCAGTGGGAAGACGCGAAATGGAAAAAATGTATACTTGCCAAAGGTAGCGGAGCAAAAAAATAATTAATTAAAAGCAATAAAAAATAATAAAAAAATGCAAAAAACTGTTGACAAATAATTTTTTTAGTATATAATATATAAAAACAAACGAATGTTTTATAAATTTAAGGAGGATTTTATGAGTACAGATAATACAGAAAAGAAAAAAGCATTAGAAGTAGCAATGGGGCAAATAGAAAAACAATTTGGAAAAGGTTCAGTAATGAAATTAGGAGACTTTCAAGCAATGAACATTGAATCAATACCAACAGGAGCATTAGGATTAGACATAGCATTAGGAATAGGAGGAGTACCAAGAGGAAGAATAATAGAAATATATGGACCAGAATCATCAGGAA
>CANOPV010000165.1 GCA_947568605.1 uncultured Clostridium sp. | reverse complement strand
ATCAAATCCAGAAAGACCTTTTGTAGCTATTTTAGGAGGTGCAAAAGTTTCTGATAAAATAGGTGTAATAGATAGCTTATTAGAAAAAGTAGATACATTAATGATTGGTGGAGGAATGGCATATACATTCTTTAAAGCAATGGGATATAATGTAGGAAATTCAATATGCGAATTAGATAAATTAGATTTAGCAACAAGTCTAATGGAAAAAGCAAAAAATAAAGGCGTTAAATTAATGTTACCTGTTGATACAAAAGTAGGTAAAGAATTTGCAAAAGATACAGAAAGTAAAATTGTAAAATACACAGAAATACCAGACGGTTGGGAAGGTTTTGATGTAGGAACAGAAACAATACAAATGTATAAAAAAGAATTAGAAAATGCAAAAACTGTAATTTGGAATGGACCAATAGGATTATTCGAATTTGACCAATTTGCTGTTGGAACAAATGAAATAGCAAAAAAATTAGCCGAGTTAGATGCAGTAACAATAGTAGGTGGAGGAGATTGTGCAGCAGCAGTAGAAAAAGCAGGTGTTGCAGATAAATTAACACACGTTTCAACTGGCGGAGGAGCATCATTAGAATTTTTAGAAGGTAAAAAACTTCCAGGAATTGAATGTCTATTAAATAATTAGGAGTATTATGATAATAAAAATTGGAAAAACAAGTGGATTTTGTTATGGAGTAAAAAATGCGGTAGAAAACGCAGAAAAAGAATTAAATAATTCAAGTGAAACTATATATTGCTTAGGTGAATTAGTTCATAATAAAGATGTGATAGATAAATTGCAACAAAAAGGATTAAAAATTATAGAAAGCATTGAAGAAGCCAAAGGAAAAACAATTATAAGATCACACGGAATAGAAAAGGAAATATATAAAAAAGCAAAACAAAATAATATAGATTTAATTGATTTAACGTGTCCAATTGTACTAAAAATTCATAAAACAGTACAAGAATATTCTAAAAAAAATTATTATATATTTTTAATAGGAATAAATAAACACCCAGAAACTATTGGAACATATAGTTTCTGTGGTGAAAATTCTACAATTATATCTAATATAGATGATATAAATAAAGCAATAGAAAATTTTGAAAAATCAAAGTTAAAAAATTTATTAGTAATATCACAAACAACATATAGTTTAAAATTATTTGAAGAAATAGTAGAACAAATAAAACAAAAAATTCCAAATACTGTTAATATTGAAATAAAAAATACAATTTGCTTATCAACAGAAAATAGACAAAAAGAAACAGAAAAACTTTCAAAAGAAGTAGAATTAATAATAATAGTAGGAGGAAAAAATAGTTCAAATAGCATTAAATTATATGAAATAGCATTAAGAAATTGTAAAAATGCAATTTTTATTCAAAATAAAAATGATATAAAAAAAGAAGAAATACTAAAATATGAAAAAATAGGAATTATGGCAGGCTCATCTACACCAGAAAAAGTTATAAAAGAAATTATAGAATTATTACATAAAGGAGGATAAAATTATACTATGAGAAAAAAAGTAATTGCAGGAAACTGGAAAATGAATATGTTACCAAATGAAACAATAAAATTCATTCAAGACATTGCACCATTAGTAAAAGATACTAAAAATGAAGTAATTCTTTGTGTACCATATACAGATTTGTTTTATGCTTTATTAAATGCACAAGATACAAATATAAAAATAGGGGCGCAAAATATGCACTGGGAAGAAAATGGAGCATATACAGGAGAAATATCTGCAAAAATGTTAAAATGTATAGGAGTGGAATATGTTATAATAGGACATTCTGAAAGAAGACAATATTTTGCTGAAACAGATGAAACAGTAAATAAAAAAATAAAATCAGCATTAGCACACGAATTAAAACCAATAGTATGTGTTGGAGAAACATTAGAACAAAGAGAAGAAGGAAAAACACAAGAAATTATAACAACACAAACAAGATTAGCATTAGAAGGCTTAACAAATGAACAAGTAAAAAATATTATTATAGCGTATGAACCAATATGGGCAATAGGAACAGGAAAAACAGCAACATCAGAAGATGCAAACGAAAGTATAAAATCAATAAGAAAAGAAATAGAAAAAATATATGGAAGCGATGTAGCGCAAAATATTATAATACAATATGGCGGAAGTGTAAAATCAACAAATGCAAAAGAACTATTTGAAACATCAGATATTGATGGTGGATTAGTTGGTGGAGCAAGTTTAAAACCAGATGAATTTGCAAAGATTGTAAATTACTTAATGTAAAGGCGAATTTAATCGCTCACAAATTTGGACTCTTTAATAAGGGGGCTGTCAGCGAAGCTGACTGGGGTTTCTCTAAGAGAAGAAATAAGAATGGGGCATTAAAAATATTAATAAAAGAAGAGGTAAAATACTTATGGATAAGAAATTAACAATGCTAATGATATTAGATGGATTTGGAGAAAATAGCAATAAAGACGGAAATGCAGTAGAATTAGCAAATACTCCAAACATAGATAAACTAATGAAAAATAATCCAATAACAGATATATATACAAGTGGCTTAAATGTTGGACTACCAGATGGACAAATGGGAAATTCAGAAGTTGGGCATACAAATATAGGTGCAGGAAGAATTGTATATCAAGAATTAACAAGAATAACTAAATCAATAGAAGATGGAGATTTTTTTAGTGTACCAGAATTTATTGAAGCAATAAATTATTGTAAGAAAAATAATAGTAAATTACATATAATGGGCTTATTATCAGATGGAGGGGTTCATAGCCATAATAGACATTTATATGGTTTATTAGAACTTGCAAAAAGAAAAGGATTTGAAGATGTATATATTCACGCATTTTTAGATGGTAGAGATACACCACCAGCATCAGCAGAAAATTATATAATGCAATTAGAAGAGAAAATTAAAGAAAAAGAAATTGGTAAAATTGCAAGTATTTCAGGTAGATTTTATGCAATGGATAGAGATAAAAGATGGGAAAGAATAAAAAAGACTTATGACGCATTAGTATTAGGAGAAGGTAAAAAAGCAAATACTGCTGTAACTGCAATAGAAAGTTCATATCAAAAAGAGGTTTTTGATGAATTTGTTGAACCAACTCTAATATGTAATGGAGAAATACCAATAGCAACAATATCTGAAAAAGATGCTGTAATATTTTATAATTTTAGACCAGATAGAGCAAGAGAAATAACAAGAACATTAGTGGATAACGATTTTAAAGAGTTTGAAACTAAAAAACTTGATTTATATTTTGTATGTTTTACACAATATGATGAAACAATGCCAAATGTGCATATTGCATTTAAACCAACAACACTAAAAAATACATTTGGAGAATATATAAGCAATTTAGGCTATACCCAATTAAGAATAGCAGAAACAGAAAAATATGCACACGTTACATTTTTCTTTAATGGTGGAGAAGAAAAACAATATAATGGAGAAGATAGAA
>CANOPV010000164.1 GCA_947568605.1 uncultured Clostridium sp. | reverse complement strand
CAAACTCACTGTTTAGTTTAATAATATATTCTTTTCTACTAATATTAGTCTTTAAATCTATAAAGTGTAGTAAAAACCATACTTCAATACATTGATTAGACCATAATATGTGATATTTAATTTTGTTCACCTTATTTAGTGCTTGTGCTTTATGTACAGTATTGTCAAACTCAGACTTTGAAAAATCATCCTTATCAAATACTAACCATACGTGATTTATCCCAACATATTTTTCTGCTTTCTCTTGTGCTGTCTCAAGCAATTTTAATCTGCCTTCACCTATATCTTCGATTTCTAAAATAATTCTTCCTCTATGTTTACTATTTATTTTATCAGCCATACCAAGAAAATAATTAGGTTCTGTTTGCTCTCCTTCGCATAATATTAAATGCTTCTGTGGGGCTTCCATTACGACCTTATTTCTACTTTTCTTATACCAACCACTGTCCATTTCCGATTTCTTTTTGGGATGAAGTGACATATTTACTTAAACCTCCCATTCCAAAATTCTTTGTAGATATGGATCAGCACCATATTTTCCTTCTGCATATTGCTTATTAAAAGGTGTTTTGGCTCTTATACGTTCTCCGTTTACATCTCTTATTTCATATAAAGAATATAATTCACTAACATTTTCTACATTTTTTGATGCAAATAAAATCTCATCTCTTCTATATATATCACTTGTCATTGTAGTTAAGTCGTGAGAAGTCATAATTAGTTGTGCACCTTTTTTATTTATTTTTGGATTTTTATACATTTCTATTATATATTCAATCAATTTAGGATGTAATTTAGCATCCATTTCATCTATTAAAGTCAAACTTCCATAATTCAAAGAAGATATTAATTTTGGCAACAACGAAAATAATTTTTGTGTTCCTTTTGACTCATCTGCTAAGTTTAATTCATATTCTTTGCCATCTATAATATGTTTCATAAAAATTTTATAATTGTCATTGCTAATTTTCTCCGCTCTATAATCAACCACATCAATATCCATATTTCTAAATAATTCTATAACCTTATGCTTTATCTCATTTTCAAAAGCCATATCATTTAATGTATTCTCAATATCATCATTTGAAAAACTAATTATCATCGTATTTAAGAAAAACTCTATTGCTTGTTTTATAATATCTATATCATAAGATACAGATAAAAAAGATAAAAAAGGAATTTCTAAATTATTATTAGTTTTTACTTTATTCCTTTCTAGTTCATCTCCTAAATCTATTATATCATTTTCTCTAATAAATACTTTAGCAGGTCTTTTCGCATTTTCAGTTAATACATACAAACTTTCATATACTATTTTATCTTTCAAAAAATCTATATTATACCTAAATTCACTTTTCCCAACTCTATAATATACCTCAAATTCAGTCGGAGTTTCTTCATCACAAAATTTATATGGTACTATTTGCATAGGTAATACTTTAATTGTTTGCTTAATCATTGCAATTGGAAATACTACATTTGTACTTAAAGTTACAAATGCCTCTAATAAATTACTTTTTCCACCTGCATTTGGTCCATATATTACTGATATAGGTAAAAACTTCTTGGAATCTTTCTCGCTTAAAATTAAGGAATCTTCAAATTCTTTGATATTTTCCGCTTGCATCTCTAAAGTAGTTTCATCTCTGTATGATTTGTAATTTTTAACACTAAATTGACATAACATAATTTATACACCTCTCTACTTTAATTATATTTCACTTTCTTTATATTTATTATACATTTAAAAACCCAAAAAATCAAGTTTAATATCCGATTTGCGTAAAAAAGTTTCGTAAAATCAATATTAAATGCAAAAAGTTGCACTTTATTCGTGCAACTTTTTATTTTTCATTCCATCCATTTACTACTTGTGTATATCCAGTTAAATCTGGCACTGTCATATCTTCGTCTGTTACATCACCTTGTGTATATTCATAATAGTAGTTAACATACTCATTTTCTCCATTTAAAGCATAGGTATTACCTTCTACTACAGTTTTAACTGCAAGTAAAGTTTCTTTATCGAAATAATCTCGTTCTCCACCACTTCTTAAAACAATATAGTCTTTTCCATCTTCTGTCACGAAATATATTTCTTGTCTATTTATCTTATCAAAATTTACTGACATACACCACAATTTCTCTCTTAAAGACATTTTATAATCTTCTGGCACATAATAAAATGCATTATATGATTTCATCATAAATATTGGATAATTTTCTAAATATATATCATTTAAAAATGATAATGAACTACTAGTATAATATTCAAACTCTTTTTCACTATCATAAACACTCATTGTGCCTGTATTGCCAATATAATAGGTTTTACTTGCAATTTCTCCATTATCATCATAATAAATATGTACTTTTTTGCCATCCTTAATTTTAACAGTAGTTGTAGTATAATGCACTTGTTTTTCACCTGTTTCTGAATCATATTCTACTCCTGCCATTTTATATGTCTGAGTAAAATTTCCAGAAGCAACCAAATCTTCACTTGCTTTTATTAATTTGCTAAACCAAAAATACTTATATGCAAAACTTACAGCTTGCAATACTAGGCATAGCAATATTACAAACAAAATTGTTTTAAAAATTTTCTTTCTCATAACTTCCCCCTATTTATTGATATAGTCCTGTAATTCACTAATTCTAAGTCCTTGTTTTGTTATAAACTTATCTCTGCTATATATTACAGGCTCTGCTTTATCAAAATTAAGGGTATCTGTATTATCTGTTTCATAGTTATAATTTCTTTCAATGTACTTATCTTGTAAAAATGTATATTCTATTTCATTAACATCATCTAATAACGTAAAAATTATTGCTGAACAATCTGAAGTTAGTGTATCATTAACCCAATAATCATAAGATATTTTAACCTTGTTTTCTTCTACTTGCACACCATTTAAAAAATGTCCATATTCTGTATCTTTTAAATATTTCTCTATTTCTTCTGCATTCTTAGATAATTTCTCTGTTTTAATTTTCTTTAACGGAAAATTAGTAGTATCAACTACTTTCAAAAGATATGTAGCACTACCTTGTTTTTCTGACTTTAAAGTTACTTCAACATATTCTGTATTTGATGAACCTGTAGCCATTACATATTCTATCTTAGATACTTGATTAGTTGTTGAACTACTATAATAGATTTCATCAGTAGAGTCATATAAACCTTGATACCCTGTTTCTACAAATCCACAATTCTTATATTCAGGCTCAGTTTTAAAAGACATTCTATCTGCCAAATCCCAATCAGCAAAGAAAATATTATCAATATCATAATTATACTTAATAATATTTTCATCACTACCTATTTTCATATCAAAAGTCTTTGTTTCACCTTTGTAAGTCCAATCATAACTAGTAAGTAGCATTTCCTTTTTTTGCCCAGAACTATCTGTTACTACAATTTTAGGTGGCATTTCAAGTTCTGGTTGATAATACTTACATAAATAAATCGCAAGACATATTATCCCTATAATAATAGCAATAATAAAAG
>CANOPV010000163.1 GCA_947568605.1 uncultured Clostridium sp. | reverse complement strand
GCCTGTCACGCTAGAGGTCGACGGTTCGAGCCCGTTCCAGGTCGCCATTTTTTTATTATATAGAGAATGATAAATAATGGCTTCATAGCTCAGTTGGTAGAGCAGAGGACTGAAAATCCTCGTGTCACTGGTTCGATCCCAGTTGAAGCCACCAAAAAGAAGTGATACTAAAAAGTATCACTTTTTTTAAAGATAATATAAAGGTAAAAAATGAAAATAGTAAGAAACATAATAATATTAATAAGTATAATTATAATAATATTTGTACTTATATTTGTAGTATATCCAAAAACTAAAAAAGTATATTATGCAAAAGACTTTGAAATAGAAGCAATAATAAGTAAAACAGACTATGATAATGATGGAATAGATGACTACACAGATATACTACAAGGAGCAAAAAAAGAAGCCAAAAATAAACCAAAATATAAAAGTGCATATTATGCAGGAGGTTATCCACCAGAAAACGAAGGAGTATGCACAGATGTTGTATGGCGAGCATTAAAAAATGCAGGATATTCTTTAAAAGATATGGTAGATGAAGATATAGCAAATAATGTAGAAAAGTACCCAAGAGTAAATGGAAAACCAGACCCCAATATAGATTTTAGAAGAGTCCCAAATCTAAAAGTATATTTTGAAAGAAATCAAATTATCTTAACAACAGACTTAACTAAAATAGAGCAATGGCAACCAGGAGATATAGTAATTTTTGGAACATCACATATAGGAATAATATCAGATAAAAGAAATAAACAAGGTATACCATATTTAATACATAATGCTGGTCAACCAAATAGAGAAGAAGATATATTAAAAATTTATAATGAGTGGAATCAAATAACAGGACATTATAGAATGAAAGAATAAAATTATTAAAAACATACAGTAAAACACAGTTTTATTAAGAAAAATAAACCTGTGTTTTTAATATTATAATAAAAAATTAAAAAAGTATTGACAAATTTTATACCTAGATATACAATGTATAAAATACATAGTAATTCTAGGTATAAAAAGGAGGAAAAAATTTGAAAGTAAATAAAGAGTTATTAAAAGGAAGTACAAATATGTTAGTTTTAAGTCTTTTAGAAAAAGAAAATATGTATGGATATCAAATGATTAAAGAATTAAGTGCAAGGTCAAATAATGTATTTGAATTTCAAGAAGGAACATTATATCCAATATTACACAATTTAGAAGAAAAAAATTTTATTACATCATATTGGGATAATACAGAAGTAAAAAAAAGAAAATATTATTCTATTACAAAAGAAGGAAAAAAGCACCTAGAAGAAAAACAAAAAGAATGGAAAATGTTTATGGGAGGAATAAATAAATGCCTAGGAGGTGTTTCATTTGCTTATTAAAGAATTTTTAGAAAATGTATGTAAACAAATAAAATATAAACCAGCAAAAAATGTAATATCACAAGAACTAACACAACATATTGAAGAAATAAAAGAAGATTATATAAAAAAAGGGATAAATGAAAAAGAATCAGAAGAAAAAGCAGTACAGCAAATGGGAGAAGCAGAAAAAATAGGAAAAGAATTAAATAAAGTACATAAACCAAAATTAGACTGGAAATTAATAATATTAGTAGTAATACTAATAGGATTTGGAATATTTATAAATATGCTAAAACAAAATGAAATAAATAAACCTTATCTATCAAACACAATATCATTCACAATAATAGGAAGTATAATTGGTATTTCAATATACTTTTTTGATTATCGAAAAATAAAAAAATATTCAAATATAATATACATATTAGCAACAATAATTGTATTGATGTCATTATCAAATTTAGGAATAAATATAAATGGAGTAAAATGTATTTGGATATTACATACTAATATTATGCCAGGTATGATAGTAATTCCATTATATATAATATCATTTGTAGGATTTATAATAAATTACAACAAAGAAAACAAAATAGAAGTAAAAAACATTATAAAAGATAATACAATAATTATCCAAAAAGATTTAATAAAAATAATAATATTAAGTATAATTTCATTAATATTAATATCTTTAATACCATCTGTTACAAATGCAATAATACTTGGGGCAATATATATAATAATTACAACAATAAAATTATCAAAATTAAAAGAAAATAGAAGAAAATACTTAAATTATTTAGGAATAACAATTATATGTATAGCAATTATAAGTGCAATTATATTAGTAATAAATACAAATGTATTAGGAGCAGGAAGATTTAGAATAGAAAGAATCATAAGTTCATTCAAACCAGAAATAGACCCAAACGGTTCAGGGTATATTGGAATGCTTCAAAAAGAAATATTAGATAGTGCCAAATTTATAGGAGAGGCAGATACAAATATTATTTATGATGAAGAAAATATTATAAATAGCACAAGTAATTATACTTATATATATATTATTGGAAAATGTGGAATATTAGTATCAGGATTAATATTAATAACTATAATACTAGTTTCAGTTAAAATAATATTAAATGCAAAAAATATTAAAGATGAATATGGAAAATTATTAATAATAGGATTAGGAATGTTATATATAATACAATCAATATTAAATGTATTAATGAATGTTAATTTAGGAATACAAAGCGATATAAATTTACCATTTGTATCTTATGGCGGAATTTATTTAATAATAAATATTATTAATATATCATTAATTTTATCAATATATAGAAGAAAAAATATAAATTTTACAGAAGAAAAGAGAGGTTTAGAAATTAATGAACAAATTAATTAATATAATATTAATATTATCAATAATAATGATTATTATAAGTGTAATAATAGATTTAATGCCAAATACATTTGCAGATACAACGACAAAATTACTTATATATTTTTTTGCTATGTTTATAGCATTTATTAATATGAAAGTACAATTAAGACAATTAAATGAAGATAGCAAAAAAGAAAAGATTAGAAAAAAGTTTTTAATATTAATACTAATAATATATTCAATATTACTAACAACACTATTACTATTTGATAGTAATTATGGAAGATTTATATTTTCAAACCGTAAAATGCAGATATTTTCAAAAGAACATTTTCAATTATATAGTAACTTTATACCATTTAAAACAATTTACACATTTATTGAAAGATTTTTCAATGGAACTATAAATAAAAATATAGTAGTAACAAATATATTAGGAAATATAATAGCATTTGCACCATTTGGAATATTAATTCCAATTATATTTAAAGAAAAATTTAATAATATAAAAAATTTTACTTTACTAATGATAGGAATAATATTATGTGTAGAAATTATACAATTTATAACCTTAAAAGGTACATTTGATGTAGATGATTTAATATTGAATTTACTAGGAACAATAATTACATATAGTCTTATAAAAATAAAAAAAGTAAGAAAAATATTAAATTATATATTAAACTAAATTTTATCTGTGCTTTGAAATAGCACAGATTTTATAGGTTTACAATAGATATGTCACAGTAAATTGAAAAATAAAAAATGAGAA
>CANOPV010000162.1 GCA_947568605.1 uncultured Clostridium sp. | reverse complement strand
TTTTTAGGGCTTATGTTTTAAAAAATTTAAGACATTTTCAAAAATGATTGACATCATTTTTTCTATTTACTCAGGATAATTTTCATCAAGCAAAGTTTTCGTTCTCAATGTAATATTTTTTTTTAAAAGTGTTGTTGCTCGCCTAATATTTTTATTTCCTTTATTTTATATTTACTTTAATAATATATTTTTCATTTCCAAAATATCATAAAATGGAATATTAATTCCTTTTTTAGTTAATTTTATAACATTTCCTCTCTATGAAAATGTGAGGTCTATGTTTATAGACCCCACATTTTACTATAATTAACATTTGTACCCCTATGCACTTGTACCCCGCAAATATGGTTGTGGCTAGCATTTGATTTGGACAAGATACATTTTGTATCTTTATTATTATTTTTTATTAACAAAAGTCAATACATTTTATACATTTTTTATCGGGATCTCTTAGTTTATAACTTTCCTTGAATAAAAAAATATGTTAAACCTCTTTATTTTATATTGAAATTGTTGTATAATATTTTAAATTGTTAATAAAGTGGAGGAAATTTTATGGCATATAATTATAATGAAATTGAGAAAAAATGGCAAGAATATTGGGACAAAAATGAAACTTTTAAAACTGATGTATGGGATTTTTCAAAGCCTAAATTTTATGCATTAGATATGTTTCCATATCCATCTGGACAAGGTCTACACGTTGGTCATCCAGAAGGATATACTGCAACAGATATATTATCTAGAATGAAAAGAATGCAAGGATATAATGTTCTTCATCCTATGGGTTGGGATGCATTTGGTCTTCCTGCTGAACAATATGCAATAAAAACAGGAAATCATCCTAGTGGTTTTACTTTAAATAATATTGAAACTTTTAAAAAACAATTAAAAATGTTAGGTCTTTCTTTTGATTGGGATAAAGAAATTTCTACTGCTGACCCTAAATATTATAAATGGACTCAATGGATTTTTAAACAATTATATAATGATGGTTTGGCAAAATTAGTAGATATGCCTGTTAATTGGTGTGAAGAATTAGGTACAGTTTTGGCTAATGATGAAGTTATAGATGGAAAAAGTGAACGTGGTGGATACCCTGTTGTCAGAAAAAATATGAAGCAATGGGTTTTAGATATTGTATCTTATGCTGAAACTTTATTAAATGGTTTAGATGAAATAGATTGGCCAGAATCTACAAAGGAAATTCAAAGAAATTGGATAGGTAAATCTGTTGGAGCAGAGGTTAATTTTAAAGTTTATGATTATGATTTAGAATTTACTGTATTTACTACTAGACCTGATACTTTATTTGGTGCTACTTATTGTGTCTTTGCTCCTGAGCATCCTTTTGTAGAACAGATTACTACTCCTGAATGTAAAAAAAGTGTTCAAGATTATATTAAAGAATGTGCTTCTAAATCTGATTTAGAAAGGACTGAATTAAATAAAGAAAAAACTGGTGTTTTTACTGGTGCTTATGCTATTAACCCAGTAAATAATAAAAAAATACCTATTTGGATTGCAGATTATGTATTATCTTCTTATGGCACTGGTGCTATTATGGCAGTTCCTGCACACGATACAAGAGATTATGAATTTGCTTCTAAGTTTGGTCTTGAAATTATTCCTGTATTAGAAGGCGGAGATATATCAAAAGAGGCATTTACAGAAGATGGAATTCATATTAATTCTGATTTCTTAAATGGTTTAAATAAAGAAGATGCAATTAATAAAATGATTTTATGGTTAGAAGATAAAAAAATTGGATGTAAAAAAGTAAATTATAAGTTAAGAGAATGGATTTTTGCAAGGCAAAGATATTGGGGTGAGCCTATCCCTATTGTTCATACAGATAATGGGATGGAATTTCTTGAAGATAATGATTTACCTCTTGTATTACCTGAGTTAAAAGATTATAGTCCTTCTAAAACTGGTGCTTCTCCTCTTGAAAAAGCAAGTGATTGGGTAAATTGTTCTATAAATGGAATTTCTGGAAAAAGAGAAACTAGTACAATGCCTGGTTCTGCTGGTTCTAGTTGGTATTTCTTACGTTATATTGACCCTAAAAATGATGATGAATTAGCAAATAAAAAGTTGTTAGAATATTGGCTACCTGTTGATATTTATATGGGTGGACCTGAACACGCTGTTGGTCATTTGCTTTATTCAAGATTTTGGAATAATTATTTATATAATAAAGGATTTGTTCCTGTAAAAGAACCTTTTAAAAAGTTACGTCATCAAGGTATGATTTTAGGTACAAATGGTGAAAAGATGAGTAAGTCAAAAGGAAATGTTATTAACCCTGATGATATTGTAAGAGATTTTGGTGCAGATGCTTTAAGAGTTTATGAAATGTTTATGGGACCTATTGATGCTTCAAAACCTTGGGATCCAAATGGTATTGATGGTTCTAAAAAATTCTTAGATAGAGTTTGGAGATTATATGCTGAATCTGATAAAATTAAGGATGATCCAAATTCTAATTTAGAGAAAGTTTATAATTATACTGTGAAAAAGGTTACAAATGATTATGAAACTATGAATTTTAATACTGCTATTAGTCAAATGATGATTTTTATTAATACAGTTTATAAAGAAGATGTATTTCCAAAAGAGTATGCAGAGGAATTTTTAAAATTGTTAAATCCTGTTGCTCCTCACATTACAGAGGAATTATGGCAAACTGTATTAAATCATAATGAGACTATTTCGTATTCTAAATGGCCTGTATATGATGAATCTAAGACTATTGATGATGAAATTGAATTACCTATTCAGGTTAATGGTAAATTAAAGAAGACTGTAAAAATTATTCTAAATTCTGATGAACAGACTGTAAAAGACTTAGTTCATAAGGAATGTTCTTCTTTATTTGAAGGTAAAACTATTGTAAAAGAAATTTATGTAAAAAATAAAATTTATAATATTGTTGTAAAATAAGAAAATTGTGAGTTAGCAAAAGCAACGCTTTCGACGCACAAATGTGCATTTTGCTTCGCAAATATGCACAAACCAAGGTAAATTAACCTTTTTGTATAAGAAAATCAAGAGAGAATTTATTAAAAATTCTCTCTTGATTTTTTTTAGAATCTACTCGACATAGAGTTAAATTCTTTTTGAGCATTTTGTAATGCTTGCTCAGCCTGAATATACCTTTCGTCAGTTTTTTTCTTTTCGTCTATCAATTCATCAATGATTTTATCTAAAGATTTAGAATTATTTGCACAGTAGTTATTTTTTCTAAGATCTTTATCCACTTCAACCCCTATCCGTATTAATTCCTTTTGATAATCATTTTGTGCTTTTATATAATTGTCCATAATTTTTTGCATTTCATTTGGAGTTAACATTAGCAAAACCTCATTTCTAAAATTTTTATAAATATATTATATCAAATTTATGTAAATTTGTCAAAAATAGCATAAATATTAAAAATTATAGTTTTTAATATTTATGCTATTTTTTAATTTTAAATAAAAAAATTTGGCGATGACCTATTTTCCCAGCAAGGTAACTCGCAAGTATCTTCGGCAT
>CANOPV010000161.1 GCA_947568605.1 uncultured Clostridium sp. | reverse complement strand
GCGATAAACCCTTATAAATAAAGGGAAAATCAACTATTCAGTAGGGGTCAAAAAAATGGTAAAAAAACGATAAAAAAATGATATTTTTACTAATTTTTGAAAAAAATATTGTGGAGGTTGTCTGTGGAGAATATGTTTCATCATACCACCCTAACTGGTATGTGTCTACTAGTTGAATTTGTTAAGTAATAGATAGTGTTCTTACATATATGTCTTTATTTACTGTTACTGTATAACTTGAAGGGAGTTAAAAATGAAAAAAATTTTAGTTGTTGATGATGAAGAAATGATAACAGACTTAATATCTACCTGTTTATTAGATAAGGGATATGAAGTAATGGTTGCCAACAGTAGCGAAGAAGCACTATTATATATTCCTAAATCTCCTAATTTGATTATTTTAGATATAAATATGCCAAGTGTAAATGGTTTAGAACTATGCAAAAATATTCGTGATTATATTTATTGTCCTATAATTTTTTTGACTGCTAGAGTTAGTGAACAAGACAAAATAAATGGCTTTAGCTATGGAGCAGATGATTATATTACAAAGCCATTTAGTTTGAAAGAATTAACTGCTCGAGTTGAAGCACATTTAAGACGAGATGAAAGAAGCAAAAATAATTTATCAATTATGACACTTGCAGATGGTTTAATAATAAATCTATCAAGTAGAAAAATATATTTTGAAAAAATAGAAATACCATTTTCTAAAAAAGAATTTGATATAATTGAATTTTTAATTGCTAATTCTGGACAGGTTTTTGATAAAGAACAAATTTATGAAAAAATTTGGGGATATGATGCTTTAGGAGATAGTAATGTAGTTAAAGAGCATATTCGCAAAATTCGTGCAAAATTTAAAGACGTTACTGGAAAAGAGTACATAGATACAAGTTGGGGAGTTGGTTACTGTTGGAAAAATTAAAAAATATGAATAAATCATTATCAATAAGAAAATTTTTTGCTTTTGTTGTTTTTAGTACATTCCTAATTGTCATTGTATTGTCAATAATATGTATTTGGGGTGGCACAAAATTTAGAAATTATCTAGTTCCAAATTCAAATGATGTTGTTTTAACATTAGAACTTACTAATCAAGACGGGCAAAAAATGAATGTAGTAGTAGAAACTGAATTAGGTAGTGAAGCAGTAAAAATGCCAATGATAATAAATAGTTTAGAGTCATCAAAAAATTATATATCATTAGATGATATTGAGATAAAAGTTGTAAAAGTAGAAAATAGTTTTGAAAAACTTACTCCTAAAAGAAAATTTGCTTATCAAGCAACGGGAGTGTTAATGGTATTACTTCCTTTATTATTTTCAATTAGTGGTATTTTGATAGCAGGATTTGTTTTTTATAAAAGAAAATTAAAAGAACCTTTAAGAATTTTATCAAATTCAATGCAAGAAATAGCAAAAGAAAATCTTGATTTTAATGTTTTTTATGAATCTGATGATGAAATGGGTGCGTTGTGTTCTTCATTTGAAGAAATGCGAAAAGCGTTAGAAGAAAATTATAAAGAATTATGGAAAATGATAGAAGAAAGAAAAATTTTGCAAACTTCTGTTGCTCACGATTTAAGAAATCCTATTACCATTATAAAAGGGTACACAGAATATTTACAAGAAAATTTAGAATATAAAGATTTATCTAATGAAAAAATTATTGAAATAATAAATAATATAAATAAAACAACTGAAAGATTAGAAAACTATACTAATTCTATTCGTGCAATAAATCAATTAGATGAAGTAAAGATTGAGCGTAAAGAAGTAAGCATAAAAGAATTTATAGAAAATGCTTGTAATGATTTTTTATTGATGACTAAATCTAAAGCGATTAAATTAGAAATTATAGATCATATACCAAAAGGCATTTTTAACATTGATGTTGATGTTGTTTATAGAATATTAGAAAATATTATAAATAATGCCTTAAGATATGCAAAGAAAAAAATTAAAATTTCATTTGAAATAAAACATAATTTTTTAATCATTATTGTAAAAGATGATGGTATTGGTTTTAGTGAAAATGTTTTGTCTGGAAATCATAAATTGATTATTTCAAATAATAAAGATGGACATTATGGTATGGGTTTAACGATAAGCCGTATCTTATGTAATAAGCATGGTGGAGAACTAAAACTTGACAATGATGAAAAAAATGGTGCAAAAGTAATAATAAAAATACAAATTTGACGGATTTTTGACTTTTATTTTATATCATATCCTTGTAAGCCTAAAATGGCACGACAAGGAGTTTTTTTATGAGAAAAAGAAAAATTTATATCAAAAAGAAATTAAAATATAGAATAAAAGTAATTTGTTTTATTATTTTTACAGTTTTAATATTAAATTGTGTAAACAATATCTTAAAATCTTTTCGTGTTAGTGAAAATGAGTCTTTGATAAATGAGAATGAACAAGTTATTGATAATCAAAAAAAGGAGAATCAAGAGGAAAATACTCTTTTAAATGAAAATAATAGTTATCAAATTCCAAACAATAGACAAGATATTGATAATAATACTACTGATTATACTACAAATAATGAACCTATAAATAATTTTGAAAGAGATATAAATAAGTTTAAAAATAAAAAACTGATTGCTTTTACCTTTGATGATGGACCTAATTCTAAAACTACCAATAAATTGTTAGATAATTTGGATAAATATAATGCACGTGTAACTTTCTTTGTTGTTGGTAATCGTGTAAAAACTTATGAAGATACTTTGAAAAGAGCATACGATATGGGTAATTTAATAGGAAGTCATACCTACAACCATAAAAATCTTTTTGAATTAAACAATAATCAAATAGTAGATGAAATTAAAAAAACAAACAATGTAATAAAGGAAGTAACTGGTAGCAACACTCTTTATTTACGACCTCCGTATGGTAATACAAATAAAAATATTAAAAATCTTGCTAATATGTATAATATTCTTTGGGATTTAGATACTGAAGATTGGAAATATAAAGATAAGAATAAAATAGCAAAGTATATTATTGATAATGCTCACGATGGAGGAATAATTTTATTACACGATTTATATGAAACATCAATAGATGGGGCATTACTAGCAATGGAAGAATTATCAAAAAATGGATATGCTTTTGTTACAATAGAAGAAATGGCAACTTTAAAAGGTATAACTCTTAATAAGGCAAGTAATTATTTTAATCTAAAATAAAAAAATTATAAATTTGACGGATTTTTGACTTTTGTTTTATATCATATTCTTGTAAGTCTAAAATGGCTTAGTAAGGAGTTAGATAAATGCAGCAAAAGAGAAGATATAAAAGAAGAAAATTAAAACCTAAAATCAAGATATTTATATTTGTACTATTATCATTATTTATTATACATACTGGAAATAATTTATTAAAATTATCTCACGCTAGTAAAAATGAAATATCAAATAAAACTAGCACACAAGTAGATAATAAAAGTAAAAATATCGATCAGTCTTCAGTAAAGAAATTTATCATCATATTCCAGATGATGAAAGAGCAAATCACGCAGGAGAT
>CANOPV010000160.1 GCA_947568605.1 uncultured Clostridium sp. | reverse complement strand
GAATTAGAATTAAAATAGCAAATTTAAAAAATTATGTAAATTTTATAAACATATTAATCATATTTATAAAAGTAAAAAAGATACTTTTTTGTAAACTAAAATAAAGATTATACAAAAAAAATTAAAATAATGTCTAAAATAGATATAAAATAACCTCATAGAAAATTGTGAGGGATACATATGATAGATGCTATTTGTAATTTTTTGACTAAAAAAATTAGAAAGGAAATGCCTGAAATAGATGATGAAAGAGCAGAAGTAATAAATTACGGAATACAACTTATTATTGGTGAAATTCCTAAAATATTTATTATGGTATCAATAGCATTTCTATTAGGCATTGGAAAGTTATCTATTCTATCTTTTTTTATAATTTTACCATATAGAATGTTTTCAGGTGGTTTTCATTTGAAAACACATATAGGTTGCATAATATTCACAACTTTGTTTTATTGTGGTAATGTTTTTTTTAGTAAAATTTTTATCTTACCACAAGAGATTAAAATAATTGTTACATTAATAATCTTTATATTTGGAATTATAATGATAACATTATATGCACCAGCAGATACTGAAAATGTTCCTATTATAAGTAAAAAGGAAAGAAAAAAACAAAAAGTACTTTCATATATAGCTTTTACAATTACAATATTAATCTCTTTACTTGTTAAAGACGAAATAATTTCTAATATGTGTGTATATGGTATGCTAATACAAAGTATATGTATTACACGATTAGCATATAAATTGACAGGAAACAAATATGGTTATGAAGAATATAATCGTAATTTGGATGTAGCATAATCTTAAAGTTCTACCGGTGAACTTTGATTATATAGTAATGTTACAAAAGAGGGGTGAATTTAGATGTTAAAAATATTAGTAAAATTAGCAGAAAAATGTGCAAAGTCAACTAATACTGCATGTTTTTGGTGGGGGGTTGTACATCAACCAAAAATGCCAGCATCTTTAATAAGAAAAGATTAATATATACTTTCTAAAAACCTGTAGATTTTATCATACAAAAAAGCTAGCTCGACACTAGCTTTTTTGTCCTTTATTTTTTATTTCATACATTTCTAATTGTTGCTTAAAAAATTTATCATCTTTACTTGTAAATAAATTCAAATTATTGTTTTTGTTTAAAATTTTTTTAACTTCCCATAAACCTAATCCGTGTTGAGATTTATTATCTGTTTTAGAACTATAACCTTTTTCAAAAATTTTATTAGTATCAATATCTTTATTATTATATGTATTTTGTATAATTAAAATTTGTCTATTAACTTTAAAATCTTTTCTTATTTCAATTTTTATAATTTTTTCATCACATTCAGAACTCGCTTCAATAGCATTATCCATTAAAATACCAAGAATTCTACTAAATTCGTATATTTTCATATTTAGTTTATTCAAATTCAAAAAAACTTCTAAATTAATTTGTATACCAATCTCATCTGCTATTAAATATTTAGAAGCAAGTATACCGTATATAGCAGGATTATTAATAGTTTCAGGACCAAGTGTTGTTAAATTATTAACACGTTGGCAATCAGTAACTAATTGAGAATAATACTTTTCTAATCCGTCTAAGTCCTTTTTATCTATGTAACCACCAATAGCTTGCAAAATATTATGAAAATCGTGTTTAAAACAACGTACACTATCGTGTAAAATAATTAAAGATTGATTATATAGTCTAGTTTCCTCTAAATCACGAGTAGTAAGTTCAAGTTTTGTAGTTTTTGTAAGACTAAATATACTAATTATAAAATATGTAACTAAACTTATAGTGCTTAGAAGAACTATAAATAATGGCAAATTATTATTAAAAAATACAATTAAATAAAACTGCGTAGCAATAGTTATTAAGCCTAAAATAAAATTTATAATTAATATACGTTTACTTTTAAAATTTATATAATCCAAAAAATTAATTTTAAAGTTAAAAGTAGCAGATATTCTATATAACAAAAACATTACAAAGTAAATTATAAAGACAAGAGTTAATCTGTATAGAGGTATTGAAATTACAGTTTGATATTGTATGTTAAATATAATTAAATAAAGTCTTAAAAATAATGTTTCTAATATAGAAGTAATAATTAATGGTATAATTTCAGCAACAATACTTTTAAATAAACTAATATCAAAAAACATCATAATAATTATAGGTGAAATTATCATATGAATATATGTACCAAAAGGCTTAGGTATAAATAAATTTGATAATATTCCTAATAAAGAAACTAAAAGTACATATAAAGTTTTTTGTTTTATAGTTGTATTTATATTTAAAATAGTTGTAAAAATCAGCATAGATACAATTGTTTCAAATATAAGAAACGGGAATGTCAAGAAATCTATAAGAGATGTATTTTCCGTAGTTAAAAACATCCAAATATTTATTATAAAACTAATTATTCTTAAAATTTCCATTTTTTAAAACCTCCATAAAATTATTTTTATACTTAGGACCAATAAAGCATTTATTATTTTCTTTAAGAAAAATAGTATTAGAATTCATATCTACATTAATAATATTTTTTATATTAACAATATAAGATTTATGACATCTAACAAAATTTTCTGTTAGGCAACCTTTAAACTTATTAAAAGAATTATATGTAGTATATATACCAGATTGAGCATAAAATACTAACTTCATACCATCACGCTTTATATATAAAATATCATTTTCATCCAAATATTGTTTATTATCAATACGAATATAATTTTTGGGCGTATTAGATAAATCATTAAATAATCTAACTAAGGTTTCTTCTAACCTTTCTTTTGTAATAGGTTTTGCAAGATAATCAAAAGTTTTTACTTTATATGCAAGCATTGAATATTCTAAATGACCTGTAACAAAAATAAAATACATATTTTTGTTACTTTTTCTAACCATTTCAGCAAGTTCTAAACCTGACATATCAGACTTTAAATTTATATCTAAAACCAAAACATCAGTATGATGTTTATTAATATAATCTAAAACATCTGAAGAATTATCAGATTTAAAACCAATACGAGCATCATAGTTATTCTTAATAAATAAACTTTCAAACATAGAAACTAATCTATCCAGTACTATTAAATTATCATCACATAAAACAAAATTTAACATATATTCTCCCCCATAAATTTATCAATTATTTTATAAAATAATATAAATATAAAAATTACCTAATATTTCCAAAGGCACTTTATTTATAATAATATCAAAAGAGATAAAAGTCAATAGTTTTGTAAAAATTTGGTAAAAATAAAAGAAAAAAGAGAAAAAAGTAAAAAAATAATATATAAAGTAAAAATATTGAAAAATAAATCTATTATATAAAATGTAGTAAAATAAAAATAAAAGTGTTATAACAATATAATTAAAGGAGAATGGCAAAAATGATGTATCCATATTGTAAATATACAGATGAAACAGAAGTAGTTTTTTCACATATATTTAAAACAATGCGGATATAAAAACTAGAAAGCAAATCGCTTTCTTTTTTTGCATAATAGAAAAATTCTATTATAGGTGCACGGAGCACTGTATCC
>CANOPV010000159.1 GCA_947568605.1 uncultured Clostridium sp. | reverse complement strand
AAAGATAAAACAAAAAATAGAAAAGAACACAATAAAAAGTGCAAAAAATAAGATAAAAAACACAAGAAAAACTATAAAAAATGCAAATAAAACAATAAAGAACGCAAAACAAACTGGAAAGGTAGCATATAAAACAACAAAACGAACTGCAAAAGGGGCAGTAAAAGGTGCAAAGAAAATGTATCAAGTGGCAAAGGCAACAACAAAAGTTACTATAAAAGGAATAAAAGTAGGAATAAAAGCTACTATTACAACAATAAAAGCAATAATAGCAGGAACAAAAGCACTTATTGCATTTTTAATGGCAGGAGGGTGGATTGCAGGTCTTATTATTATAATAATATGTTTAATTGGTCTAATATGTAGCTCTGTATTTGGAATATTCTTTTCAAGTGAAAATGGCGTAGGCGATAAAACAATGAGTTCAGTAATTAGAGATATAAATATTGACTTTACAAATGAAATTACTAATATTCAAAAAAATAATAAATATGATGATTATGAAATAAAATCAAATCGTGCAGAATGGAAAGATATACTTTCTGTTTATTCAGTTATTGTAAGTAATGGGGAGGAAACAACAGATGTAATAACTTTAAATGATAATAAGATTAACACGCTGAAAGCAATATTTTGGGAAATGAATATCATAAATTCAAGTGTAAAAGAGCAAGAAAGAGAAATTGAAACAACTGACGAAAATGGAAATACAAAATTAATAAAAACAAAAAGAAAAGTTTTGTATATAGATATTCAAAGTAGGTCAGTTGAAGAGATGATACAAAGATATAACTTTAATGAGCAACAACTACAACAATTGGCAGAGCTACAAAAAGAAGAATATAATTCAATGTGGTCATATGTCCTTTATGGTTCTACCATAGGCAGTAATGATATAGTACAAGTAGCATTATCACAAGTAGGTAATGTTGGTGGACAAACATTCTGGAGTTGGTATGGTTTTGAATCAAGAGTTGAATGGTGTGCTTGTTTTGTAAGTTGGTGTGCATATGAATGTTTTTATATTACTGCAGTAACTATTCATATATTTGCATTTTTTCAACACGAAGGTGTTGCGTGGTTTAAAACTTGTGGACTATGGCAAGAAAGAAGTTATACACCAAAATCAGGAGATATTATTTTTTTTGACTGGGCAGATAGCAATGATGGAAAAGCAGACCACGTTGGAATAGTTGAAAAATGCGAAAATGGAAGAGTTTATACAATTGAGGGAAATTCAAGTGGAGATATGTGTAAACAAAAAGATTATGATGCAAATAGTAGTGTGATTTTAGGGTATGGAACACCAATGTACTAAAAAACGAGAGGTATGTGGAAAAATAGTTCTGCATACCTTTTATTTTTTGTAAAACTATGCTATAATGACGTAAAAATAGGAAGTGGTTATATGCATAAGGATTTAAAACAATTTATTATAGAATTAATAAGTAAAAAAGAAGAGGAAAATGAAGAATTTGTAAAATATACTTTTTATGAACTAAGAGTAAAATACAATTTGACAGAACAAGAGGTTAATGAAGTTTTAAAAATAAGTAAAGACTATTTTGAAAATAAAGGTTATAAAGTATATTTCACAGGAGCAAGATTTGAATATCAAAATGCTAATAGAATGGTACAAGATAATGAATTGATGATAGCAATAAGAGAATAGAGAAAATATAAGTTTATAAGGTGGGAGATTATTGATGGAAGAATTAATTGATGTATTAGATGAAAACGGAAATAAAACAGGAGAAATAGTAACAAGAACTCAAATACACAAAGAGGGATTATGGCATAAAATAGTAGTAATTGCTATTATTGACAAAGAGGGACGTTTATTAATGCAACAAAGAGCAAAAGATAAAACGAAAAATCCTCTAAAATGGGACGTTTCTTCAGCAGGACACGTATCAAGTAATCAAACATCTATTGAGTCAGCTATAAGAGAAACACAAGAAGAACTTGGTATAGAGGTAAATGAAAAAGAATTACAATATATACTTACATACAAAGATAATGTTAAAATAGACGAGGATTATATTGATAATCAAATTTATGACTGTTATATTGTAAAAAAAGAAAAAATAGATATAAAGAATATAAAAATACAAGAAAGTGAATTAGAGCAAGTGAAATTATGTAATTTACAACAATTTAAAAACATTATTGAAAATGAAGATGTAATGAATAGAGAAAAACTATACAAAGAAATTATAAAATACTTAAAATAGAGTGAAAACGAAAGGAAAGCAAATATGCGAATAGGAATTGATATAGATGATACAATGACAAACACTTTTGACTATCTAATGCCATATATAGCAGAATTTTTTAAAATAGATATAAATTATTTAAAAGATAATAACATTTCATATAGTAATCTTCCAAAAGAAATGAAAGAAAAAGAATTTGAGTTTGCAAAAAAGTATTATGATAATGTTATTCCCCAAACACCATTTAAGCCTAAAGTTGGAGAATATATTAATAAAATCAAAAATTTAGGAAATGAGATTATAATTATTACAGCTAGAGATAAGAGATTATATACAGATGAATATAAAACTACTATTAAAGAGTTAAAAGATAATAATATTAATTATGATAAATTAATTTGTGATTTTGATAAAGCGAAAGTTTGTAAGAATGAAAAAATAGATTTGTTTATTGATGATTCTATTGAAAATTGTAGTAAGGTTGATAAATTAGGAATTAAAACATTATTATTTAACAGTAAAAACAATATAAGAGTTGAAACAAAATTAATTAGAGTTAATAGTTGGGAAGAAATATATGAGAAAATAATTAAAAAGTAAGTTAAATTGTGCAAGAAAATAAAGTTGTTTGTAGGAGGAAAACAATATGATTAGTTATAGAGAGATAAAAGTGGAAGAAAAACAAAAAGTAAAAGAATTGATAGACATAGTATTAAATAAATTAGAAAGAAAAGAATTTTTTATGCCTTTTACAGAAGAAGAGTTAGAAGATATGTTTAATAAAGATAAGATTATTACATATGGTGCTTATGATGAAGAAAAGCTAGTAGGAATGGCACAATTATATTTTGACGAATCTTATACAACAGAAATAAGAGAATTATTAAATATGCAGAATTATAAAATAGCTGAATTTGGTGGATATTTGGTGTTAGAGGAATATAGAAACAAAGGTATTATGAAACATTTAGAAGATATGCTAATATCAAAACTAAAAGAAATAAATTATGAATATGCAGTAATAACAGTTCATCCAGATAATATTGCATCGAATAAAGCAACGGAATACACAGGGGCAAAAATCATAAAAACTACTAATTTAGGCAAGTATTTGAGAAATATATACTTATTAAAAATATAAAAGTAGTTACTACTATGGAGGAAAAATAGATATGGTTAAATCAGTAATGTCAGATAAAGTAGAGATAAGAGATAATGGATTAAATGGAAAAGGAGTATTCGCCAAAGAATTCATAAAAAAGGGAGAAATTGTTTTTATTAAGGGTGGTCATATACTCACAAAAAATGAAATATTTTCGACAGGAGTTATAAATAGTTATTTTCCTATTAG
>CANOPV010000158.1 GCA_947568605.1 uncultured Clostridium sp. | reverse complement strand
CTGCTTTAGAAGAAATGATTATTACTAAAAAACAGTTTAATAAAACTAATGGTATTTTAGGTTTTCACGCATTTCAATCTTTTAAAGAGGGAGAAGTTACTCCAGAACAAGCACACGCTATTGGAGTAAAACTTGCAGAGGAAATGTGGGGAGATAGATTTGAAGTTGTTGTATCAACTCACTTAAATACTAATCACTACCATAATCATTTTGTTATCAATTCTGTATCATTTGTAGATGGTAAGAGATATTATGATAAGAGAGAAACTTATGCAGAGTTAAGAAGAATATCAGATTCTATTTGTGAAGAATATGGTTTAAGTGTTTTAAAAGAAAAGGCTTGTAGAAATAGTAAGATAAACTATGCTAATTATTCTAAAGGAACAATAGAAAGAAATAATTATTATACTATTGCAAAAGAAGATTTAGATCGTGCTATTAGCCAGGCATATTCATATCAAGATTTTGAAAAACTTATGAAAGCAATGGACTATGAATTGATATATAGAGCGAATAAGTTAAGTATTAGAAGAAGTCCTTATAAGAAAAATATTCGTATAGAGAGATACTTTGGTAGTGATTATTCTATTGATAAGATAACTGAAAGAATAGAAACTACTCATTCTACTAGAATACCTTTTATAGAAGAATATGGCAGAAAGAAGAAAATATATAATAAGCCAACTTATAATAAAGAAAAAAGAAAAGGTATTTATGGATTATATATTCATTATTGTTATCTATTAAAAGTATTTCCTAAAAAATATCCATATCAGAAACTCCCACCATCTATTCGTGCAGATGTAAGAAAGATGGAAAGAATATCTGAAGAAACTAAACTGCTTGTTAGAAATAATTTAAAAACTAACGAGCAGTTTTTTTCGTTTAAAGAACAAAAGTCAAAGGAACTAACTAATTTGTTAGATAAACGAAGCAAGTTATGGTACAAGCATAAAAAATCTAAAAGTAAAGTTGAAAAAGACCAACTGAAAAAAGAAATTGATGAAATAAATAAGCAAATAGAACCTATACGAAAGGAGGTGGTGCTATGTAAAGAAATTGAAGAAAGGACACCGAAGTTAGAGCAAAATGTAAATGAGTTCAATCAAGAACAAGAAAATCAAAATAGAAAGGAAGTGGAGAAAAATGAACTCATCAGGTGACGCTGCAGAATCAATCGTAAGAATGAGTTTGCAGGGAATTGAAGTTGCAGCCAGAATATCTGGTAGTGGTGCAAAGAATATTGCAGTTTTACTTTATACCATTATGAAAGATAAGCAACAAACTAAAGGTAAAACAAAATTAACAAATATGCTTAAATCTGGCAAAGAATTAAAAGTTTTTTCTGTAAAACAAGAAGATTTAAAAAAATTTACAGAAGAAGCAAAAAGGTATGGTGTTTTATTTAGTGCTTTGGTTGATAAAAGACAAAAAAATGTAGATGGTATGGTTGATATTATGGTAAGAGCAGAAGACGCAAGTAAAATTAACCGTATTGTAGATAGATTCAATCTTGCTACTGTTGATACTGCTTCTATTAAGAGTGAAATTCAAAAATCAAAAGATAGTAAAGACAAAGGTGTTGTTATTAAGAGCGTTGAGGAAAAACTTGTAGATGATATTTTAGCAAAGCCTATAAGCAAAGAGGAGAACGAAATATCAAACCCCCAAGTGGCAAAGATGGAAAAAAGCCCTCTGTCAGAGCCTACCTCAAACAACAAAAACAAGTCAGACAAGGGTACTAAATCTGATAAGCCATCCGTAAGAGAAGAAATAAAATCTATTAGGGAAGAACAAAGAAAAGAAAAAGATTTAGATAAATCTGAACTTAAAAATGAAAAAACAGAAAAGAATCAAACAACAAAACACAAACAGCCAAAATCAAAAAAGAAAAAATCAAAGGAAAGAGGGTAAAAGAATATGAATGATTTTGAACAGATCCTAGCGAATGCAAATGGTAATACACAAGAGAAAAAGCCATTTGATAAAAATACTTGGAAAGAAAAGAAACAACAAGAAAGACAAGAAGTATATGATTTAATGGATAAAATGGCAGATGAAATTAAAACAGATGTAGATAAATATAAAGAATATCTAAATGTTCAAGGAAGATTTGATAAATATTCTGTTGGTAATGCACTTGTTATAACTGCTAGTAATCCTAATGCTACACAATTAAAAGAGTTTGACGATTGGAAAGAGTCTGGAGCATTTATTAAAAAAGGCGAAAATGGAATTAAAATATTAGAGCCGGGAGATTCTTATACCAGAGCAGATGGTAGTTCTGGTACTTCTTATAATGTTAAGAAAATGTTTGATATATCACAAACAACTTCTAATCAAAAACCTAGAACAATTAGTTATGATGATAAAGTTAAATTAACTGCATTATTAAAAGATTGTCCTGTTGATGTCAAAATAGTTGAAACGATTCCTAATAGTGACAATATAGCAGAATGGAATAAAGAAGATAATGCTTTATATGTAAAACAAGGTGGAGAAACACCAGAAATATTTAAACAAATAGCAAGAGAACTAACAAGAGTTGGTCTTGAAGAAACTGGTAACAAAGAATTAGATAACTTTAAATGTATTTCATCTTCATATATGCTATGTAAAAAATATGGAATAGATGTATCAAATATAAATATCAATTCTATTCCAGAAGCATTTAAAAATATGAGTGCAAGTGAAGTAAGAAATGAACTTACTTCTATGCGAAGTGTTATGCAAGATATAAATACAAGAATGAGTGCTTATTTTGAATCTATTTCAAAAACACCAAAGAACAAGGAACACGAAAGATAGGAGGAACTTATGAAAGAAGAAATTAAAGTATTAGAACTTGATAAATACGAATTAGGTATTCTTATCAATGCTTTAAATCAGTTTAGAAATAAACTTATTCAAGATGGAAAAGATACAGAATATGTTGATGAAGTTTTATTAAGAGCAATAGATGCCCCACCTAAAAAAAAAGTTCTCACAAGGTGTATGAGGAGAGATGAACACCGATACTAATTATCCAAAGTGGGTTTATTGTATTGGACTAATACCTACGATATGGTTAGGAATTATAATAGCACCATCATTAAGTGGAGGATTGCCACAAATAATAAAGGATTTTCCTAAAATAATGGAGAATCCTTTTATAGTTTGTATTATAGGTTATATTATGGCTATTACAATTTATATATCTACTAAAAAGAACTATCGTAGGGGAGAAGAACACGGCTCTGCAAAGTGGGGTAATGCAACCGAAGTTAATAAAAAATACAAACAAACCCCAATAGATAAAAATAAGATACTAACTCAAAATGTTTGTCTAGGATTAAATGGTAAAAAACATAGGAGAAATTTAAACGTTTTAGTCTGTGGCGGTAGTGGAGCCGGAAAAACCCGTTTCTACTGCAAACCTAATGTTATGCAATGTAATACTTCAATGGTAATACTTGATCCAAAAGGAGAAATTGTAAGAGATACTGGTGCATTACTTGAAAAGAAAGGTTATGAAGTAAAGGTATTAGACTTAATAAATATGGAAAAGAGTCATTGTTATAATCCTTTTGTT
>CANOPV010000157.1 GCA_947568605.1 uncultured Clostridium sp. | reverse complement strand
TATAATAATAGAGTATTTTATAAAAGTTGTGCAACCAATTTTTGTTAAACTCTGTTGATAGTTAAGAATTGCCGTTCTTAACTATCTTTTTATATAATTAAATTTTTAATTATATACATTTTAGTCTATTGTATCATAAATTAAATATGTTGTTTCGTCTGTTTTTTCATTATATTCAGTATCGTACAAAATAACTTCGTGTTCTTCTTGTTCGTCTCCGTATAGATGTTTTCTTTTTAAATTGTAATATGGTACATCTTCGTCCATTTGCCCAAAATATGTTGTTTCACTTTCTAATTCATTTAATTTTTCTACGCAATAATTTGTAAATTCTTCTTCATTTAACTTTTCAATAATTTTCATTTTTTTAATCCTCCTTATTTCTTTTTATTTTAGAACTATATTTTATATGTGCTTTTTCTACTTTTACAATAACACCATTTACATATATTAATATGTTCCTTAACTTTCTATACTTATATTATATAACAAATCGTATACGTTGTCAATAGTTTTATAAAAAAATTTAATATTTTTTTATAAAATAAAGGCTATTTTTTAAGCCTTTTAATCCATACTTTTATATATTTTTGTGTTTTTATTATAGTAATCTAATACATTTATTATTTGTGTATCTTCTAAACCAATTTTATCTAGCCATTTTAAAAATTCTGTATATTGTTCTTTTTCTTCATTTTTTTTGTTTTCTTCTATATTTTTTATGTCTGCACGTTCATTATTTATTTTTTTATTACGCCAAAAATAATGTTCGCCCATAAAATCATCCTCCATTTTACAAAAATAAATTTCTTCTTCTGTATTTGTAACACATATATAATACGTTTTAGTTGCGTCAAGTTTTAACGCTTCAAATTCAAAATTTTTTTGTTCTAAATATTCTATAACTTCTTTTTCTGTTAAATTAGTTTTATTATTTAATTTATTAATAATAAAAATTGTAGCAATAGACAATATTACTAATAATACTATAATACTTATTATAATAATAGTTTTTTTCATTTTTCATTTATCTCCTTTTTAATAACCATAACAATTATCTAGTTTAAAATCTGTTACAACTCCGTCTGCATCATTTCCAGACACAGAAAATTCCCAAATTTTATTGCCTAAATAATTAGAATATTGTAAACCTGTTGTTTCTCTAACTTTATTGCCGTTTTTATCTAGTAATATAATTGTAATAAAAATACCTGTAAAATTCCCATCAACATTTTGTTTTATTTTCCCTTTTATTTTGTAAGTTCCATTTTCTTGTCGTTCGCCTTTTGTTTCATTTTTTATTATTTCAAAATCGTTAGAATAAACATTTTTGACACCGTCTTTCATTGCAACTGTTCCTTTGTATTGTTTATTATTAGTATTACTATTAATTTCGCCTATAAAAAATAATCCACTTAAAACAAATATAACACCACCAATAACAAGAAAAATATCTCTTATAGTAGTTTTATTATTTTTTGCCATATTTACATCTCCTTTTTATTTAATATACAAATATAATACTATATAATAACTTATAAGTCAATATTTATTTTTTTACATTATTCGACATATTACTACATTGTTATATATTAATTATTATAATTGTATATAGTATAATAATATAGTAGTACATATAATAACAATAGCAATAAATAAAGTATAGCATAACAACAAATATATAAAGCACAATAAAGCATAGTATAGTATAATATTGTATTGTAAAGCATAAATATGTTACCGCTTCTAGTTTACATTTATTTTACAAAAAAGCAATAATATATAATAAAAATTGATTTTTTTGTGTGAAACATTAATATAAAATTATAATAAAAACCTTGTAACTATTGCTACTGTAAGAAAGAAGAGAAACAAAACTTTGCATATAACATTAATTTTGCGCAATGTTTGCATTGTATGGGTACCCTACCCCTATATTTAAAGAGAGGTTGGGGGTTGTGTAACCCCTACAAAGATTTCCATATTACAAAAAGGGTTAAATTATAAAATGATTGTGAAATGATTGTGAGATTTTAAGGATAATAGTTGACTTTGCAGGAAAAGTTGATATAATAATATTAATAAAATAACTTCGCGAGGTTATTGAGTAGGTGGTTTGTTGACCGCCTGCTTGGTAGCCTTTTTTGATTGGCAAAACATCGTGAGACAAAGTCGAAACGATGAATTTATAAAATTTCCTTATTATAATTAATAAGTTTTACACAAAAAAGTGATAAAAAAATCAATGTACATTATGTGAGAGTAAGAGAATATAAATTTTAAGTCGTGGACACTGAATGTCCAAAATTTAAGAAAAATGGACATTGAATGTCCAAAATTACAGGAGTGATAATAAGGCAATATAAAGTAATTAAGAAAGAGACAATAATAAACCCAGAAACAGGAGAATTTACAGAGAAACAAAGATATATAGATAGTTTATATTCTAAAAGAGGATATGTGCTTAAATATAATAACGATTATATAAAATTATTTTTAGATAATGGTTTACCAGAAGAATGTAGTTTAATGGACTGTGGAAAATTTTATAGGTTAATTAGATATATTATAGGAGAAAATCAGTTATTAGGGTACAGAAGTGGCAAAATAAAACCATTAACAGTAGAAAAAATGTCAGAAATGTTTAAATGTAGTGATAGACAGACAAGAAGATTTTTAAAACAAATGAAAGATTTAAAAGTAATTAAAGAAGTATCAATAAATGATGTTAAATGGTATGCTGTAAACCCATTATATGCCCTTAAAAGTAAATATTTATCGCCTACAACATTTATTATATTTCAAGATGAATTAATGCCAGTACTTCCAAATTGGGTTTTAAATAACTTTATGTCAGAAGCCATAACAGATAAAGTAGAAATAAAGAAATAGGAGAATAGAAATGGGATATAACAAAAAATATTCAAAATATTTACATACAAAGGAATGGGTTTCCAAGAGAAATAAAATAAGAGAAGAAAGAAAATGTTGTGAATTGTGTGGTAGTACAGATAAATTACAAGTACATCATTTAACATACGAAAATTTAGGAAACGAAAAAGATGAAGATTTGATGTTATTATGTGAGAACTGCCATAATCTTGAACATAAAGGTAAGATATTAACTTTTGATAATGTAGATTTGAATAAATGTTTTGAAGATGATAATTCTAAACAGTTAATATTGGAATTGTTTAGAAAATTAGACTTTGCAATAATATGTTCCAAAAATCCTAAAATGAAGTTGTTTAGTAGTGAATACTATGAAATTATTAAAGATGATAAAGAAATGGAGTGAAATATAAATGATAAATTATCAATTTGCATTTTATCCTATTGCATATATAACGGCTATTGGAATTGTTTATACTAAGGAATTTATAGATAAAAAAAGAGAAGAAATTAAGAAAAGACAACAAGAAAAAAGAAAAAGGGAAAAAGAAGAAATGGAGAAAAAACAATTAATAGCAAAATTTCTAAGGGAATTTAAATGGGAAAAAATGTATTTTAAACAATTTAAAGAAATAAGAAAACAGAATGGATTGCAAGAAATAAATAATTGTGGCTTATGTAGTA
>CANOPV010000156.1 GCA_947568605.1 uncultured Clostridium sp. | reverse complement strand
AATCGCTACGCTTTGCTACGCGAAGTTGTCGCCCGCAAAAGCAATTTTTAAATACTTTTTAGCTCGAATTTCATTTTAAATGGAATAGAAAAAATAATTTTCGCCTCACGCTTCGCTTTAAACCTTGGCCCCCTTATTTAAGGGGGCTGTCGTGTTTTACACAACTGGGGGTTCTTTAAAAACATCTAACCCCTTACGGAAACAATAAAAACAAGAAAAAAATAACAAAATAAATGTCGAAATGTAACTAAAATGTAAAGAAAATGTAAAAGAACATATATAAAGTCCATTATAACAAATATCCGTAAATACATATTCTTAAAAGTTTGAAATAATTGAAAATACTACCATTGACTTAAATTAATATAGTATATAAAATATAATTAATATGTTAAATGTTAATAAAGTATTAAATACAAATAGAAATAAGGAGGAAATTTCAAAATGAAACAAAATAAATGTTTAAAATATAGGGGCACGAGGCATCGTGCCCAAAAAGAAAGAGGTATAACACTAATAGCACTAGTAATCACAATAATCTTATTATTAATACTAGCAGGAGTAACCATAAAAAAAGTGCTAGACAACAATTTCGTAAATAAAGCACAATTAGCAGTAGACAAATATAGCGAACAACAAGCAAAAGAAAAACTAACATTAGCACTAATTAATTATAGAATTGGATTAATAGAAAGAGAGGATGTAAGTCTACAAGAGTATTTAACAGAAATAGGAGGAACAATAAGAGAAACAGAAGATGATTATTATAAAGTAGAATTAGATGGATACGAATTTATAATACATAAAAATGGTTTTGAAATAACATCAAATGGATCAATAAATGGAGAAAAGCCAAGTATAAATAATACAGAAGTAATATATTCAGAAGATAAACAAAGTGCAACAATAAAAGTAACAGCAAGTGCAGTAAAAGGGGGAAAATTAACAGTAAAAATAAATGAACAAATTGCTGAATTAAAAGATGGAACATATAACATAACTGTAACAAAAAATGGAACATATATAATTACAGTAGAAGAAAGTGGAATTACAAGAAAAGAAACAGTAAGTACAGAAATAACAGAAATTGTAAAACAAACATATACAGTAACAATAGAAAAAGGAGAAGGAATATCAAATGTATCTCCAACAAGAGAAAGTGTAGAAGAAGGAGAAAATATAGAAATAACAGCAACCTTAGAAAGTGGATATATAT
The DNA here is from genome assembly GCA_947568605.1 of uncultured Clostridium sp. Lineage (GTDB taxonomy): Bacteria > Bacillota > Clostridia > TANB77 > CAG-508 > CANRES01. The sequence goes on along the minus strand of CANOPV010000156.1, from coordinate 2,364 downwards.
TTGAAAAATGGGAAATAACAAGTGGAACAGGAACAATAGAAAATCTTACAAGTGCAAGCACAACACTAAAACCAACAAGTAATATAACAATAAAAGCAACAGGATATAAACCAACAAAAGAAATAACAAACGGAAACAATATAAGTGGAACAGAAAATGGAACAATAACAGGGAAAAAATATGCATATAACAACCCAATAATACCAGTAGGATTTAAAACATTAGATACAACAGATGCAAAATGGGAATCAACAGACGGAAAAACAATTAATGGATGGAACAATGGACTAGTAATAACAGATGCAGAAGAAAATGGAAATGAATTTGTATGGGTGCCAGTAGATGGAACAAATGTAACATATATTAGAAGGTTTATAAAAATACATAATGCTAGTATAACAAGTTTAACACAACTAAGTGATGATACATTACCAAGTGGAGTAACAAGTGAGCAAACACAAATAACAAAATATGGAGGATTTTATATAGGAAGATATGAAGCAGGAATATCAAGTGCATTAACGACAGCACTAAATACTGCAAGTGCAGAGGCAAGAGATGTAACAGGAAAACCAGTAACTAAGAAAAATCAAATACCTTGGAATTTTATTAGTTATACTAAATCAAAAGCGAATGCGGAAAGAATGTATACAGGGAGTAATATAAAGAGTGGATTAGTTACAGGAACAATGTGGGATACAGTAATGTTATGGTTAGAAAATTCAGAAGTAAATGTAAAAACAGATAGTAGAGATTGGGGAAATTATAGCAATTCAGCAGTAACAGGAATAACACAATACAGTCCTGCAGGAAATTATGGAGCAAGCTGGACAAGCGTAAATTCAAAAACGAAGCCAACAGGCGGAAGTTCAGCGGTTGCTTATAGATGGTTGTTAAAAACAGGGAATAGTAATTATACTAAAAGAAAAAATATATATGATTTAGCAGGAAATGTGGGAGAATGGACAAACGAAGCGGTTATGATAAAGAGCACTTTATACTCTGTAGTTCGTGGTGGAACTTTCGCTGACGAAGGAACCAACACTCCAGGTATGTATAGAAGACACTTTGAACGTATGAATCAGTTATATGGTTTTGGATTTCGTGTTGCTCTTTACATTCAGTAGCATTAAGCTAAAAATAATATGTCAAGAAGAATGTGAGACAACATTTATAACAATCCAGGCAAGGAAGGACTACACTATATAATATTTAACATAAACAAAAAAATAGTGGAGAAAATGTAGGAACGATTTTAATCGCTCCTATATTTTTTACATCTCAAACCTAACCACCGCGTGAATTTCAGACAAATCCTCATTTTTAATAACAACAATATGTTGTCCGCAAGAAAACGAATAACAACAAACAATTTTTTCTTTACATCTAATCTCTTTTTTATAAAAAACCTCAACATTTTTAAATAAATAATTCTTAAAAACCTCATCAGGCAAAGCCTCATAAGCAAAATCAATATAATACAAATTATTAACGTGATGATTAGTATCAATATCACGCCTTTGAATAATATACTCAAAAAAACTATCAAAACTATCTGGAATAACAACCTTTTTATCAAGACCATCTTCAAACACACATTTATTAACACAATCATAAGCATCAACAATTTCAGGTGAAATTCTAACAATAGTTTTAGTAGAATGATTTTTTAAAACCCATTTAGAAGAAGCAATAGCAATTAAATTATTACTTTCATCATAAACTTCAAATTCACGAAAAGAATAAATTTTATCAAACTTATTAACCCAAGTTTTAATAATAATTTTATCCTTACATTTAGGTCTATTAAAAATTTTAACTTTCCAATTTAAAATAATCCAAGCCATATTAACTTTAATTAAATCATTTAAACCATATCCAACAAAATTTGAATGACTACCTGCAATCTCTTGCATATATTTAATAAAATTTCTTGTAGTTAAACAATTATTTTCATCAATATCAATATAATCTATTGTATAAATATGTTCATAAACAGACATTTTTTCCTCCTAACTTTATAGTAAAATAGTTTTTGATTTATTCAGTTTAAAATTATTTTTTAAATTAAATTAGGTATTCAATTCTTCGCTAAAATATTTAAAAAATATATACTTGCCGAAGGTAGCGGAGCAGAAAAACTAATTATTTTAATAATAAACAATTATACAATAAAAAAACCAAAAATACCAGTAAAATATGTCGACAATTAAAAAAATATATGATATATTAGTTATTGCAAGATTACAAATTATTTAAAGCGAAACGTGAGGCAATATATTAATTTATTTTCAAATGAGCGTCTTTGTGGGACCGCTGAATGCTGTTAGATACGATAGTATCGTTACAGCATCAGTGGGAAGA
>CANOPV010000155.1 GCA_947568605.1 uncultured Clostridium sp. | reverse complement strand
TTAGAAGCATTACAAGTAGACTTAGAAGAATTAGCAGAAGAAGGAGAAAACGACATAAAAGAATTAGAAAGAGAATATTGGAAGGAGGCAATATAGCAGAAATGATAAATACTGATAGTAGATATTCAGAAATTTTAAAAAAGTATTCATTTGAACAATTAGTATATGAAAGTGCAATATTAAAAAAAGAAAAGACAAATTTATATATAAGAGAAAAAGAGTTAGAAGAAGAATTTAAAAGAAGATTAGAAAGAAAGGAATAAAAACAATGGATTATTTAGATTTATTAGATATAGAGGAGGTACCTTATGGGGAGTATGTTTAGAGATTTAAAAGTAAATGAAATAGATTGTAGAGTATCACAAATAACAAATACATATTTAACATTATTATTATACAAAGATGCCAGAGTAGACCAAGACATTTTAGATGAAACAGTAGGAAATATGAATTGGCAAAGAAAACATAGTAGGGAAAATGCAAATTGTATGATAGGAATATGGGACGAAAACAAAAAAGACTGGGTATGGAAAGAAGATACAGGAAAAGAAAGTTTTTCAGAAGCAGAAAAAGGGCTTGCTAGTGATAGTTTTAAAAGAGCAGGAGTTAATTGGGGAATAGGTAGAGAATTATATACAGCACCATTTATATACATACCTTTAAAAGATAAAGAAGGACAAGACAATTTTGAATTAAAAGAGAAAAATGGTAAGTACAATACAAATACAAAATTTATAGTCGAGAAAATACAAATTACAGATAAAGAAATAACAGCATTAGCAATTAAAAATAATAAAGGGAAAAGAGTATTTGTATGGCAAAAAGAACAAAATAAAACAGCCTAATGATAACAATATAGGGGAGGAAAAGAAATGAACTATATAAAACAACTCAATGAATTTTATCCTACATTAGACTACAAACCGCTTAACGCTGAGGCTATCGCAATATATTTTTGCTTATTGCAGATAGCCAACAAAACGGGGTGGATTGACCAGTTTAGAGTAGCGAATACAGTTCTAATGAGTAAGTGTAATATAGATAAACAAAAATTAACAAGAGCCAGAGAAAAACTAATTGCACAAGGATATATAACATATTCAAAAGGCAAAAATCAATCGGAAGCCCCAACATATAATATAGTAAAACTATATAATGATACTCCGAACGATACTACACAAACCATTGAGAATAGTGCAATTCAAGTATGTAATAATATGGTATATGATACTCCAAACAATACTCTAAACGATACGGCAAGTGATACTTCAAACAATACGGCAGGTAATACGGCAAACGATACCATTAATAAACAAAACAAAACTAAACAATATATTGACCATTTTGAATTAACTTGGGAAAAATACCCTAACAAGCAAGGAAAAGCAAAAGCATTAGAATATTATTTACAATGGATAAAAGGTAGAAAAATATCAAGTATTACTAGTATTACAAAGAAATTAACAGATGAACAAATGTATTATGCTGTTATTAAGTACGCAAAAGAATGTAAAGAAAAACAAATAGAACAGCAATACATTAAACACGGAGATACATTTTTTAATAAATCCATACTTGATTATGTGGAGGTAGAAGATGAATAAATTTCAAGAAATTAAAGAACTTTTAAAAGCAGATATAGTAGTACAATATTATCTTGGACTACCAGAAAAACATAACTCTACTGGAAACTGGTATAAAAGCCCATTTAGAAAAGAAAAAACAGCCAGTCTATGTGTATCAGAAAAAGGAATACACGATTTTGGAGAAAGTAGACATTACGACATTATAAGTTTTGTACAAAGACATTATAATACAACTCCATATCAAGCACTAGAAATATTATGCAACGACTTTAACATTAATAATTTAGAAAATAAATATGAAACAAAACAAACACTAAAACTATTAAAACAAAAAAAAGAAGAAGAAAAACAAATAAAAGAAAAAATACAAAAATGGTTTAAAAATGAATTTCAAAATGTATGCAAAGAAATAAGACTAAACACCAAATGTTTAAAAATATTTGAGCCAAAATGTAATTTTGAGATTTTAAGCATTCTGTACAATCAAAAATCAAAATTAGAATACTACTATGAAATATTATTAAATGCAGATGAACAAACAAAAGCAAAAATATATTTAAAAAACAATTAGGAGGAAAAATATGACAGAAGAAGAAAAAACAAAAATATTAGGTAAAAAGCCCACTCCTGACTTATTTTATAGACTAGATGATTACAAATATTCAGATGTGCCAAAACAAAGAGTACTATCAGGAATAAGAGAACTAGATTATAAAACAAAAGGCTTTGAAATGGGTTGTATAACAATATGGACAGGCTTTACAAATGCAGGAAAAACAACAGTAATGACAATGTTAGCAAAAAAAACAATAGACCAAGGCGAAAGAGTATTCTTCTTCAATGGAGAACAAACAAAAGAAGACTTTAAAAACAATTTATATATACAATCATCAAAAAACAAAGACATAGTAACAAAACAATATATGAACAGTTGTATTTTTGATACATTCATAACAAAAGAAAAAGCAATAGAACTAGAAAACAAATACGGAAACAAAATATACATATACAACAACGAAGCACCAAGAAACATAAATACACTATTATATGCAATGGAAGAATTAAGAAAAACACAAAAAATAAAAATATTCTTTTTAGATAACTTTATGCAAATAGATATGAAAAATGAAAACATATACCAAGAACAAACAGAAATAATGGAAAAACTAAGAACATTTGCAATAAACAAAAAAGTACATATACATCTAGTAGCACACCCAAGAAAAATAGAAAGATTTCAAACTAGATTAACATTATATGACATAGCAGGAAGTAGTAACATAGTAAACAAAGCATATAATATTATTTCAATACTAAGAGTAGATACAATAAAACAAGAAAATAAAGACTATGAAAAATTAGAAAAAGAACTATTACAAGAAGGTTATGACATAAAAGAAACAAGTACAGTTTTAGAAGTATTAAAAACAAAAGGGCAAAAATGTGGACTAGTCGCACTAAAATACAATAACCAATTAAAAACATATACAGAAGCATCAAAAATACCAAGCGAAATAATAGAAAAAAACATATACAAAAATAAACAGGAGGTATTACCGTGGTAAATGAAATATATCAATTAAAATGGGAATACAATAGTACACTTAAAAGATATTACAATGGATGCAACTACATAGAAGAACATCCAAAAGAAGCACAAAAATATCTACCTATAATATTAAAATTATTAAATAAAATAAATGAATTATTAAGACAAATACAAAAAAAACAAACAATTTCAGAACAAGAAATATTAGGAGGATTTGAAATATGCTAGAAATAACAGAAAAACAACTTTTAGAATTTAGCAAAATAGAAAGAATAAAAATATTAAAATATATAGCCATAGGATTAATAATATTTAAAAAATAGTAATAAAGGAGCGTGAAACAAATGAATATATTAACATATCAAACAAGACAAATAAGTTTTGAAGACATACAAGAAAAAAGAAAAAAAAGATATATACAAATATTAGAAACACTAAACAAACCAAAAACAGCAAAAGAAATAGCAGTAG
>CANOPV010000154.1 GCA_947568605.1 uncultured Clostridium sp. | reverse complement strand
TTTCAACATTAGTATTTTCAATTAAGTGTGACATATGTTTGACAAACCTACAAAAGTAAAAAATAAATTTCCACAATTTTCTTGCGTTTTACATAAAAAAGTGATATAATATATATAATTGGTCAAGTACCATTTACATATAAAATAAAACAATGCACAAAGTGCAGGAGGAAAATGTTATGATTAAAACGAAATGTGGCGACAAAGATGTAACAATCAAAAAAGTGACAGTAACTCTTAATAAGAACATTGAAAGTGTTCTTTTGAACTATGTAGGAAGACGGAAAGTAGAAGCAATTATAGCATACTTAAAAAAAGAAATAGCAGGTACGCAACTTGTTATTGCTGAAATTGGGGACACAATGTTTGAACTTAAATTTGTTTATAATGTGCTTTATGGTGATGAACCGACATTTGAAAAGTGCAAACTTGAAGAACAAATTTCGGACTGCCTTTCTGATAACTGTCTTACAGGCGATGAAGTAGCAGAATGTATGCCTTTACTTTACTCATTGAATGAGGTGCCGTATAAATCTAATGAAGAAAAGGCAGAAACTCAACATATTGGAGCGGATCTTTTCAGCGCATATAGTCATTAGGTAAAAGGCTTTTACAATTAAGAATATAACCAACCAAAAAAGAATTTGCAATTGCAAATTCTTTTTTGGTATTATAAATTTTATCTTTTATAGATGTTTAAAACCGTAGAGAAATGTAGGGGCGCACAGTGTGCGCCCGCTCTTCGTAGGCTAACCCTTAATAAAAACATATTAATTTTAATAGTAATATGAAATTCTTATAAAAATAAATCCCTCATTCGAGGGATTTTCAGATAGAAATTAATCAATTTCAATGAAAGGAATAAGGTTTTTATTTTCATTAACAAAAAGTTTGAAACCATAATCTTTTAGCTGATTTAAGAATATTACTAAATCTTCTTTTGCGTAAAGGTCAAATAACAAATCGGAAAAGTCGTCAAGTGGTGTAAGACATTCTTTTTCATAACTTTCATTATCATACAGATAAATGAAAGAACCTAATTTAAAACCATCTTTCGAAAATATTGAAATAGTAAGACCAATTTTTTTTGCGTATGATGTAAAAGGCTAGATTTCGAATATCTGTGTAAGTTTTTCCTTAAAGGATTGAAAGTACTTCTCAGAAAGATCTTTAAGGTTTTCTTCCAGAATCTTTCTCCTTTCTGTTACCATTGAAATTAATTCATTTGTGTTCATAAAAAATTCCTCCTATGAATATAAAAAATTTACCCTTTCGGGTGTGGGTACTTGACACCACCTATAAACATTATACTATTTTATGTAAATATGTCAAATTTATTTGGCAATTGCTTGAAATTTTTGAATATAAAATAAAATTATAAAAAATCAAAAAAAACATATAATAAACAAATAGAGAGGACGAGTGAAATAAAAATGTTTTCACAAATATTAATATTAATAATACTAATATTGCTAAACGCATATTTTGCAATGTCAGAAATAGCATTTATATCATTAAATGACGCAAAAGTAGAAAAGCAAGCAAAAGAAGGAAATAAAAAAGCAAAAGAAGTAGAAAAAATGTTAAAAAATCCAAGCAAATTTTTAGCAACAATACAAATAGGAATAACACTAGCAGGATTTTTATCAAGTGCGTTTGCATCAGACACATTTGCGAGTATGTTAGCAGTACAACTAAATAACATATTTCCAAACATATCAATAGAAATATTTAGAGGAATATCAATAATAATAATTACCATAATATTATCATTCTTCACACTAGTATTTGGAGAACTAGTACCAAAAAGAATAGCAATGAAATATTATGAAAAAGTAGCATATTCAACAATAGGAATAATAAAAATAATATCATTAGTAACCGCACCATTTGTAAAAATATTAACAATATCAACAAATCTTATATCAAAAATATTTGGAATAACAGGGCAAGACGAAGAAATTGTTACAGAAGAAGAAATAAAAATGATGATAGATGAAGGAGAAGAAAAAGGTACAATAGAGCAAGAAGAAAAAGAAATGTTAAACAATGTATTTGAATTTAACGACATAATAACATCAGAAGTTATGACACACAGAATAGATGTATATGCAATAGATATAAACTCAAATATAGAAGACATTATAAAAGAACTAGACGAATATAAATATAGTAGAATACCGGTATATGATGATAGTATTGACGAAATAAAAGGTATATTATATGTAAAAGATTTATTAAAATATTTTGCAAATAAGAAAAATGTAAAAATAAAAAATATAATGAGGGAAGCATATTTTGTAACAGAAACAAAGCCAATAAATGACCTATTTAAAGAATTACAAAAAAATAAAATACAAATGGCAATAGTAGTAGATGAATATGGAGGAACATCGGGGATTGTTACAATGGAAGACATATTAGAAGAAATAGTAGGAAATATATTTGATGAATATGATGATGTAGAATATGAATATAAAAAAATAGATGACAACACATATCTGATAAATGGTGGATTAGGAATAAATGATGTAAAAAAAATATTAAAAAAAAATATAACAGAAGGCGATTATGAAACATTATCAGGATATATATTAGATTTAATAGTTAGAGTACTAGAAGACGAGGAAAATCCAGTAATAGAAACGCAAAATGTAATATATAAAATTGAAAAATTAGAAGATAGAAGAATATTATGGGTAAAAGCGTGTATAAACAAATAAAAATTATATAAATAAAAACACTAAACTATATGTTTAGTGTTTTTATTTATAACTAATCTTTTGTAACTAAGATAGATAATTTTTCTTGGCATTTTTTACAAACAAGTTTATTATTATATGTGACTAAATCTTTGCTACTACCACAAAAGATACAATTAGGTTCATATTTCTTTAAAATAATAGAAGAACCATCAACGTATATTTCGATAGGGTCTTTTACTGCGATGTTTAACTTGTTTCGCAATTCAATTGGTAATACAATCCTGCCAAGTTCATCTACTTTCCTAATGATACCTGTTGATTTTACCATAAAAACCTCCTAGTATTTATACTCGACATACAAATACTGTAAATATAATACTACAAAGCAGTATAATAAGTCAATATTTTTAAAGAATAAAATATAATTTTTTGAATAAAATTGTTACAGTTAATATTATTTTATTCTGCTTTGCTTTCTTCTGCTTAAAATTATTTTTTAAATTTTATAAGAATATATTTGCACAACCTATTTTTTACAGCATTTTTTAAAAAAATAGGTCTTCCAGGCTCACAGGTATTCCTGCCTCCACGGCTGTCAGACCATAATTTTAAAAAAATCTGTAAAAGGGTTGTGGAATAAAATTACACAAAATTTTACAAAAATAATTTTCGCCTCACGCTTCGCATTAAATATTAACCACCATTACAAAATAGAATACGTAAATATATAATAAAACTTTAAAAAAGGAAAAGAAAATAATGTTAAATATAATTTGGCCAATATTTATAATAATATCCTTTATTTACGCAATTTTTTCAGGAAATGTAGACAAAATAAACAATTCAATATTTGATTCAGCAAAAAGTGCAGTAGAATTAACAATAACATTTTTTGGAACAGTATGTATG
>CANOPV010000153.1 GCA_947568605.1 uncultured Clostridium sp. | reverse complement strand
CCATTTTGCAATATTAGTTTCAACTTCCATTATCTTTTTTTCTGCTAATTTTATAGCCTCTTCTTTTAAAACTGGTTTCATATCAATACTTAACATCATATTTTTATTTAATTCCGTTAATTCTGATATTATATCGTCTTTAATAAAAGTTGCAAATTCCTTTAAAAATAATACCCTACCATATCTATTTCCAATTTTAAAATAGTCTTCCCTAAATTCAAAGCTATCTGGAGATATATAATCTTTAAAGCTATGCCCTTTTTGCATAGTTGCTTTTATATTGAACTTATATAAATCTTCCTCTCCTGTTCTAAAAAAGTCATAAAATATTCTTAATCTTTCATTAACATCTAATTCTGTAAGTTTTGAGTCTAATTTTGCAAATCCTTTTCCTATTTCTAGTTCCTTTGAAGAAAAATATTGCTCTGCATCATTAATATTTTTCTTGTTTGTTGCAATTGTTAATAATTTTTCTTGTATAACTCCTTGCGATTCTATTGAGTTTTTTGAAAATACTTTATTAAGGTCTTCTCTATATTTTGTAAGATTATCATTTCCTACTGGCATTTTTATTTTATTTTCAAAGTCAACTTTATTAAGTCTTCTATTTATAATTGTTATTTTTGGAAATGAATTATAATCTAGTGAATTTGTTATATCTCCATAATTCACAAACATTCTTTCTTGTTCTTCTTTACCTGATACCATATAATTTGTATCTGTAAATTTATAAGTTTTTGAATATCTATTCCTCCCAACTTGAAATATTCCATTTTCGTATATCTTCTTGATTGGTATTGCTTGTTGTACTGTTCTTGGTATTCTGTCTATTTCCTTTTCTTGATTTGGTTTTAAAAAAATTAGAATTTCTTTTATTAGTTTCACTTTTCAATTCCTCCTTTTTTAATTTTTTATATTCTTGTTCTAAAAGTTCTTCATATAGGTTTTCTGGTTTAAATAGTAATACTCTTGGCATTAGTATTTCAGATTTAATCCACGCCCATATAAATTCTTCTGCGTTCATTCCATTGTATTTTACAAAACCTAATACTCCAAATGGAATAGCCCCTAGTATGCAAACCCACGATAATACTTCTAGTCCAAAATGAGGTTTTAATAAAAAATACAATAACACTGCTACCCCACACGCAATTAATGAAAATATAAATTGCCTCATAGATAACCCAAAAAATATTGTTTCTTTATAATCTCTTATTTCTTTGTTTATCTTAATTTCCAATTTATACACCTACCTTTCTATAATCCTAGCATTTCTCTTACTACCCTATCACTCATTTTAACTGTTCCAACTAAAACTAGCATATTAAATACTAACTCGCCTATATAACTCCATACTTGATTTACTGCTTGAGCATTTGTATCTATAACAGGTGGAGAACTTGCAAATTGTGTGAATATTATACAAGCAAGTATTATTATTGCTCCCTCTAAACACACTGCACAAAAACTTTTTATAAAACTCCTGCCTATTTGTTGACTAGGTTCTCCTGCAAAAGTTGAAAGTGGTATCGGTGCTAAAGCAGTGTAAAAGAATATTTTAAAAAATCTTCCATAAACAGAGAATATCATTACAAATGATAAAACCATTACTAATAGTCCTCCGTATAAGTGTTACTGCCCAAAGTGGTATACTCTCAAAAAAATTGCAACTTTCTATTGCTACTATCATTTCTGATGGTAATGTTGATTGCGTTAATCCACCTATTCCTACACTTTCCATTATAGTTTGCATTATTCCTTGTGTTATTTTAAATACTGCTAACATTAATTCTAATCCATATGTTACTGCAGTTTTTGTTAATATAAATCTTATAAATAATTTTAGTACCTGCTCTGGCTTTTTTACCTCTGCAAACGAAGAACAAGTTTTTACAATTCCAAATAAAAAGAATAATACAAGTAAGGCTAATCCTATTGCTTGTATTGCTCCATTTATATTTACTACAATATTCCATATTGAACCACCTTTAAAGTTTTCTGGTGTTTGTGTTATGAGTGTCCATATTTCATTTAATTTTTCATTCCATACACTTAATGCATATTGTAAATTTCCTACTACCCAATTGTCTGACAATTTTTATCGCCTCCTAAAATAAATTTAGAACAAGTCATTTAGACTTGTCCTTTTTTTATCCACCTGTAATTAAATCTAATATTTCTTTTGCAAAAGTTATTATTACTGCACCTGCTAATGTCATAAATCCACTTGCTCTTTGTGATGGGTCGTGGCTCTTTAATGCCATTCCTATTTGCACAATTCCCCAAAGCATTAGTATCATTCCTATTGCTCTTACTATACTAAAAATAAATGTAGATAAATTGTTTATTACTGCCAATGGGTCATTTGCTCCAAAGACGTGTGAGGCTTGTGCCACAAATAAACTTACTATCATTATTAATATTAAAATTAATCTTTTTATACATTTGATTACAATGTTTTTACTTATTATTTTCTTTTTCTCTTTCATTTTCATATTCCTCCATTATATAATAATTTTCTATATCTTCCTCTGATAAGAGTTCTGTTGATACCTTTTTAAATTGTTTTATTTCTTGTATATCTTTTACTGCACTTTGTTCTATTTCATCTGGTTCTAATTTCAATATACTTGCATTTGCACTATCTGTTTTTCCGTGTTCATACGGCTTTGCTTGTCCATCTGTTGTATTTTTAACATTAGGATGTTTTAAAATATTGTACTTTCTATCAACTATTGGCTTTTCTCCTCTAATTAATAATATTGCATTATCATTATCTAACATTCTAATTTCGTCTTGTGTTAATAATTCTCTACCTGCAATTTGATAATTTGTAGAATAACTACCACTATGTCCTGTGCTTTTTCCATAAGTGTTTGTATCAATTGTTTCTTTTCCGTAACATTTCTGATACATACTTAAAACTTGATTGTTCATTTCCGTCCTAAATATAAAAATTCATCACAATTACCTACTATTGATTCCCAACTTTTCTCAAATAAGGCTTTTAATTGTGATAAATTTTGTAATATTATTGATACTGATATATTTCTTGAACGCATAGTTGAGAGTATTTTTTCAAAATCCTGTGGTAACGCAACATTTGCAAACTCATCCATTACAAAATGTACTGGTATTGGTAGTGAACCTCCGTATTTATAATCTGCTTTATAATAAAGGACTTGAAATATCTGTGTATATAGAATACTAACAAGAAAATTAAAATCTGTATTGTTATCTGGAATAATTGCAAATAATGCCATTTTTTTCTCTCCTAATTTATCTAGTTCTAGCTCATCTGTTTTGGTTATTCCCTCTATTGTGTCTAAGTTAAATTTTTCTAGTTTCGATGCAAGTGTAACAATTATTGATTTTAATGTTCTTCCTGCTCCACTGTGATAATCTTTATAATATTTTACTGCTATATGATTTGGATTTTTATGTTCTAATCTTTTAAATAATATATCTAATGCACTTTCATAGTCCTCTTCATCTTCTTTTGGTTTTCCTGCTCTCATCATTTCTGACGCCATTGGAAAGTTCTGTTCATCTTCTGGTGCCTCATATTTTAAATAATAAAACAATGCTGATAAAAGCATAGATGCACTTATATCCCAAAATGGGTCTTGTGCTTGT
>CANOPV010000152.1 GCA_947568605.1 uncultured Clostridium sp. | reverse complement strand
ATTTTCGCCTCACGCTTCGCGAAATTGTCGCACGCAAAAGCAATTTTTAAATACCTTTTAGCTCGAATTTCACTAAATAATATGTTAAAAAAATAATTCTTTAACTCGAATTGTATTTTGAAAAAAGAAAGGATATAAATGTAATTGAGTAATATAGATGAAATAAAAAGACAACAAGAATACATTGAAAAAGTAAAAGAATATACCAATAATAAACATTATAAATACTACATTTTAACAATGGGATGTCAGTTAAATGAAAATGATTCTGAAAAAATATGTGGAATGTTAGAAAAAATGCAATATGAAAAAACAGATACTTATGAAAACGCAGATATAGTTATATTTAATACTTGTTGTGTTCGTGAAAATGCAGAAGATAAATTATTTGGAAAATTAGGCGAAATAAAAAAGATAAGAGAACAAAGAGGAACGATACTTGCAGTTGGTGGATGTATGATGCAAGAAAAACACATTGTAGATAAAATAAAAATTAGTTATCCTTTTTGTGATATAATCTTTGGAACACATACACTACATAAATTACCAGAAGACATATATAATGTCTTAAAAGAAAAACGAAAAATAAAAGACATATTAGACATTGATGGAGAAATTTATGAAGGGTTACCAATAAAAAGAAATGATAAAATAAAAGCCTCTGTTACAATAATGTATGGATGTAATAACTTTTGTAGTTATTGTATAGTACCTTATGTAAGAGGAAGAGAAAGAAGTAGAAAAGCATCAGATATAGTAAAAGAAATAAAAGAATTAGCACAAGAAGGCTATAAAGAAATTACCCTGTTAGGTCAAAATGTAAATTCATATAAAGGAAATATTGAAGATAAAGAATATCCAAATATAAAAAACTTTGCAGATTTATTACAAGAAGTAGAAAAAGTAGAAGGAATAGAAAGAATAAGATTTATTTCACCACATCCAAAAGATTTTACAGATGATGTAATAGATGTAATTTCAAAATCAGAAAAAATTTGTAAAATTATACACTTACCATTACAATCTGGAAATAGTGAAGTTTTAAAAGCAATGAATAGAAAATACACAAAAGAACAATATTTAGAATTAGTAGAAAAAATGAAAAAGAAAATTCCAAATATAGTATTTTCAACAGATATAATAGTGGGTTTTCCAGGTGAAACAGATGAACAATTTGAAGATACACTAGATGTTGTAAGAAAAGTAAAATTTGAGCAAGTCTATATGTTTATATATTCAAGAAGAGTAGGAACACCAGGAGACAATATGGAAAATCAAATACCAGAAGAAATAAAACATATAAGATTTAATAAATTAAAACAATTAGTAGAAAGTCATATATCAGAGAATAATCAAAAATATGTAGGTACAGTACAAAAAATTTTAGTAGAAGGAACAAGTAAAAATAATGAAAAAATGCTAACTGGAAGAACAGAGACAAACAAAGTAGTAAACTTTGAAGCTTCAAAAGACCTAATACATAAAATAATTTCAATTAAAATAACAGATGATTGCCTGTGGTACTTAAAAGGAGACATATAAAATAGTAGAGAAAATGTAGGGGCGATTTTAATCGCCCGTGCTCCAACGAATTGCTAAAATTTATGGAATTTTTTGAGCAATTCTTCGAAGAGCGGACGACCAATGGTCGCCCATACAAATCTCAACTTTGAATATTTATATAAAAATATAGTTTATTTTGGAATTAAAAAGGGGGAAGAAAAGATGGCAGAATACTCACCAATGATGCAACACTATTTAAAAATGAAAGAAGAATACAAAGACTGTATACTATTTTATAGACTAGGAGATTTTTATGAAATGTTCTTTGATGACGCAATAACAGCATCAAGAGAATTAGAAATAACATTAACAGGAAAAGACTGTGGTCAAGAAGAAAGAGCACCAATGTGCCGGAGTGCCATTTCACGCAGCAGAAGTATACACAGCAAAACTAATAGAAAAAGGATACAAAGTAGCAATATGCGAACAAATAGAAGACCCAAAAACAGCAAAAGGAATAGTAAAAAGAGATGTAGTAAGAGTAGTAACACCAGGAACAGTAATAGAAAGTAACCTATTAGATGAAAAAAAGAATAACTATATAATGTCAATATTTAAAAAAGGACTATTTTTTGGACTAGCAATGTGTGATATAACAACAGGAGATTTATATTCAACAGAAATCAAAGAAACTAACAATTTTCAAAGATTATTAGACGAAATAGCAAGATATACACCAGCAGAAATAATAGTAAATGAAACATTTTTCTTATGCAAAGAAGAAGTAGAAAAAATAAAAGAAAGATTTGAAACATATATATCAACAATATCAGAAGAACAATTTTTAAATAATATAGAAAATCTAAATAAAGAATACAAAATAATAGATGATAATGAAGAGATTTTAGAAGATATACAAGATAAAATATTTGCAATAACAGCAACAAATGGACTAATGGAATACCTACAACAAACTCAAAAAATAAAACTAGAACATATAAATACAATAAAAATATATAATATAACAAAATATATGTGTTTAGATATAAATGCTAGAAGAAACCTAGAATTAACAGAAAGAATGAAAGATAAAAGTAAAAAAGGAACTCTATTATGGGTATTAGATAAAACTTCAACATCAATGGGTGGAAGACATTTAAGAAGATGGATAAATGAACCATTAATAGATATAAAAGAAATAAATAAAAGACTAAATGCTGTAAAAGAATTAAAAGAAAATATGATATTAAAAGGAGATATAATAGAATCATTAAAAAAGGTATATGATATAGAAAGACTAATAGGAAAAATATCTTATGGAAATGCAAATGGTAGAGATATGATTTCATTAAAAAACTCATTATCACAATTACCAAATATAAAAACAATATTATCAAATACAGAAAGCAAATTATTAGAAGAACTTTATAATGAATTAGACGAATTAGAAGATGTAAAAGATTTAATAGAAAAATCAATAATAGACGAACCACCAATATCTATAAAAGAAGGTGGAATAATAAAACTAGGTTATAATGAAGAAGTAGATAGATTAAAAACTGCAACAACAGATGGTAAAAAGTGGCTAATTGAATTAGAAGCAAAAGAAAAAGAACAAACTGGAATAAAAAATTTAAAAGTAGGATTTAATAAAGTATTTGGATATTATTTTGAAATAACAAAATCATTTTTGAATCAAGTACCAGATAGATTTATTAGAAAACAAACTTTAACAAATGGAGAAAGATTTATTACAGATGAATTAAAAAAATTAGAAGAAGACATTCTAGGTTCTGAGGGAAAATTAATAGATTTAGAATATAACATATTTGTAGACATAAGAAATGAATTAACAAAACAAATAATAAGAATACAAAAATCAGCAAATATAATATCTATATTAGATGTATTAACATCATTTGCAACAGTAGCAGACGATTTGAATTATGTTATGCCAATAGTAGATAATAGCGGAGAAATAGAAATAAAAGATGGTCGTCATCCTGTAATAGAAAAAATGTTACCAGCAGGAAGTTTTATACAAAATGATACATATTTAGATAAAGACAAAGAAAGATTATCTATAATAACAGGACCTAATATGGCTGGAAAGTCTACATATATGAGGCAAGTAG
>CANOPV010000151.1 GCA_947568605.1 uncultured Clostridium sp. | reverse complement strand
TACTAGATGGGCTACTCACGGAAAACCTTCAAAGGAAAATTCTCATCCTCATTTAGATAATAGTAATACTTTTGCTGTTGTTCATAATGGTATTATTGAAAATTATAATGAGTTAAGAAAATTTTTATCTGATAATGGTTATTTTTTCTTGTCTGAAACTGATACAGAAGTTATTCCTAATTTAATTCATTATTATTTTTCAAAAGATAATATTGATGATGATAAAAAGTTTATAAGAGCAGTTAATTCTGCTTGTAGAGATTTCAAGGGAAGTTTTGCAATTGAAGTAATTTCTAAGCTTTATCCAGATAAAATGATTGTTGCAAGAAAAGATAGTCCATTAGTTATTGGTACTACTGATTCAGAAAATTATATTTCTTCTGATATTCCTGCTATTTTATCTTATACAAAGAATTTTTATTTATTAAATGATAATGAATTTGTTGAAATTTATAAAGATAGCGTCGTTTTTTATGATAATGATTTATCTATAATAAATAAACCTATAAAAAATATTGATTGGGATGCTTCTGCTGCTGAAAAAGATGGTTATGAAGATTTTATGTTAAAGGAAATTTATGAGCAACCAAATACTGTTAGAGAAACTATTGGTTCTCGTATTAAAAAACAAGAAAAATGTTCTTTTGATGATTTAGAACTTTCAAAAGATTATCTTTCTTCTTTAAATAAAATTTTTATTGTTGCTTGTGGTACTGCTATGCACGCAGGTTTAGCGACTAAAAAAACTTTTGAAGAATTAACTTCTATACCTGTTGAGGTTGATATTGCTTCTGAGTTTAGATATAGAAACCCACTAATTACTTCTAAAACATTAGTTATTTTTATTAGCCAATCTGGCGAGACTGCTGATACTATTGCTGCTTTAAAACTTTCTAAGAGTAAAGGTGCAAAGACTATTGCTGTTTCAAATGTAATAGGTAGTTCAATTACAAGAGAGGCTGATTATACTATTTATACTCACGCAGGTCCTGAAATTGCAGTTGCTTCAACAAAAGCGTATACTTCACAAGTTATACTTTTAGATATTTTAGCAATTCATTTTGCTGAAATTCTTGGAAGTTATGATGAGAAATTATTAGAAGATTTAAAAGATGATATTTTAGATTTACCTTCTAAAATTGAAAAGGTTTTAGATAATATTGATATTGTAAAAGATTTGGCAAATAAGGTTTATACTGAAAAAGATATGTATTTCTTGGGTAGAGGTATAGATTATACTGTTGCCTTAGAGGCTTCTTTAAAGTTAAAGGAAATTTCATATATTCATTCTGATGCGTATGCTGCGGGTGAATTAAAACACGGTCCTATTGCTTTGATTGAAAATGGTGTAACTGTTATTGGTATTTTGACTGATAAGAATTTAGTCGAAAAGTCTATTAGTAATATTCAAGAGGTTATTACTCGTGGAGCTAAAACTTTTATTATAACAAATCAGGAACTTAATAATAAAGGTTTTGATTATGTTTTAAATATTCCTGATACTAATGCTTTCTTATCTCCTGTTTTATCTATTATTCCTTTACAACTTTTTGCTTATTACATTTCTAAAAATAAAGGTTTAGATGTAGATAAACCAAGAAATCTTGCAAAGTCTGTAACGGTTGAATAAAAAAACAAAAGGCACAGAGTTATTGTATTAATGGGCACGGTACCCCGTGCCCCTACTCTGCTGTTTTATAAATAGGTAGAAATTTTCTATTATATTTTACTGTAAATTTTAAAATTATTTTCTTAATTCTTTTGCGTGTTTTAATGATATTTCTGTTATGTTTCCACTAGATATTCTTGCTATTTCTTTTATTACTTCTTCTTCATTTAATAATTTTATTTCTGTTTTGGTTTTATCTTCTATTATTTTTTTACTTATATAATAATTATAGTCTCCTTTTGCTGCAATTGTTGCTAAATGTGTTATACATAGCACTTGATGTTTTTTTGATATTGTTTTCATTTTGTTTCCTACACTATTTGATGCTATTCCACTTATTCCTGTGTCTATTTCATCAAATATTAATATTGGGACATCATCTACATCTGCTAAAACTGTTTTTATTGCTAACATTATTCTTGACATTTCTCCTCCTGATGCTATTTTTACTAATTCTTTAAAATCGTCTCCAATATTTGTTGATATTAAGAATTCAACATCATTTAAGCCATTTTGATTGTATTCTTCTTTTTTACTAAATTCTATATTTACTTTAAATTTAGCATTTTTCATTTCTAAATCTGCTAATTCGTAATTAATTTTTGTATTTAATTCTTCTGCTACTTTTAATCTTATTTTATTCATTTTATTGCATATTTCTAACATTTCTTTTTTTATTATTTCTATTTCTTTTTTTAGTTTGTTTGTGTATTCTTCTAAATTTTCTATTTCAAATATTTCTTTTGATATATTTTCTTTATATTTTAGTATTTCTTCTATATTATTTCCATATTTTCTTTTTAATGAGTATATTAAATCTAATCTATTTTCTATATCATTTCTTGTTTCTTCATCAAATTCATTATCTTCTTTTAAATTACTTATATCTATTGATATTTCTTTTAAATCATAATAAATGTTTTTTAAATTTTCTGCTATTTTTTTATATTTATCGTTTAGGTCTTCAATCTTTTCTAAATTTCTTATTGCTGTATTTATTGAGTCTATTGTGTTTTCTCCTATTTGTAAGTCTGCTTGTGTTAAGTTTTCTTGAATTTTTTCAGAATTCATTATTACTTTTCTTCTATTTTCTAATTCTTCTTCTTCATTTTCTTTTAGTTTTGCATCTTCTATTTCTTTTTCTTGATATCTTAATAAATCTAGTTTTCTTTGCTTTTCTTTTTCATCTCCATAGTTTCTTGCTAGTTCAAGTTTTATTTTGTTATATTCATTGTATTTTTGTATGTAAATATTTTTGATATCTTCTAGTTCTTTTCCTGCAAATTTATCTAATAATTGTATGTGTGTATTTTTTTCTAATAGTGATTGATTGTCGTGTTGCCCGTGGATGTCTATTACATTTTTCATAAAATTTTTTAGTTCATTTACTGTTACCATTCTTCCATTGATTTTACACATATTTTTACCGTTTTCGTTTATTTCTCTTGATATTATTATTGTGCTGTCTTCTAATTCTTCTTTTTCTAATTCTAAACTCATTTCTATAAATGAATAATTTTGCCCTTTTCTTATCATTTCTTTTGAAAATCTTCCTCCTGCTAATATTGATAATGAGTCTATTATTAATGTTTTTCCTGCTCCTGTTTCTCCTGTTAATACATTAAAGCCTTTATTTAAGTCTACACTTAAATCGTCTATTATTCCTATATTTTTTATATGTAATGTGTTTATCATATACATTTCTCCTTATGAATTTATAACAAATAATTGTTTGTATTATTATATATTTTTATTTTTTAATTGTCAAGAGTTTTTGCAAACATTTTTTTGTTTATAATTAAATTTCAAATTATAAAATGCTTAAAACGAATAGTGAGGCGAAAATTATTTTAAATAAAATTTTTAGTGTAATTAATTCAACAACGTTTTTATAGATTTTTTTCAAAATTATGGTCTGACAGCCGTGGAGGCGGGGAATACCCGTGAGCCTGGAAAACCTAATTTTTAAAA
>CANOPV010000150.1 GCA_947568605.1 uncultured Clostridium sp. | reverse complement strand
AATTATTTTTTTAATTCATTGGCTCCAATTTGCTACGCAAACTTGTCGCATAATTACATTAAAAAAATAATCATTTAACTCGAATTTCAGTTTAAATAAGCAATATAAATAATTAAATATAAAGGAGGAAAGTTTATGATAAAGATTAATGAAAATTTTTTAGAATTACAAGATAGTTATTTATTTTCTACAATAGCAAAAAAGGTAAGTGAATATCAAAAAAATAATCCAGACACAAAAATAATAAAACTAGGAATAGGAGATGTAACCTTACCAATTTCAAAATCAGTTGCAGAAGCAATGGAAAATGCAGTAAAAGAGATGACTCAAAAAGAAAATTTTAAAGGATATGGACCAGAACAAGGATATGATTTTCTAAGAGAAAAAATAGTAGAATTTGAATATAAAAAAAGAAATATACAAATAGAAAAAGACGAAATATTTATATCTGATGGAGCAAAATGTGATACAGGGAATATAGGAGATATACTATCAAAAAACAATAAGGTAGCAATAACAGACCCAGTATACCCTGTATATATAGACACAAATGTAATGGCAGGTCGTGCTGGAAAATATAAAAATGAGAAATTTGAAAATATTGTATACATACCAACAACATCAGAAAATAACTTTGTACCAGAATTACCAAAAGAAAAAGTAGATATGATATATTTGTGTTTACCGAATAACCCAACAGGAACCGTATTAAATAAAGAACAATTAAAAAAATGGGTAGACTATGCAATAGAAAATAAATCATTAATATTATTTGATTCTGCTTATGAAGCATTTATCACAGAAGACAACATTCCACACACTATATATGAAATTGAAGGAGCAAGAAAAGTTGCAATAGAATTTAGAAGTTTTTCAAAAACTGCTGGTTTCACAGGAATAAGATGTGCGTATACAGTAGTACCAAAAGAATTAATGGGATATACAGAAAATGGAGAAAAAAT
The DNA here is from genome assembly GCA_947568605.1 of uncultured Clostridium sp. Lineage (GTDB taxonomy): Bacteria > Bacillota > Clostridia > TANB77 > CAG-508 > CANRES01. The sequence goes on along the minus strand of CANOPV010000150.1, from coordinate 2,681 downwards.
TAGTTTAAATAAATTATGGAATAGAAGACATTGTACAAAATTTAATGGAGTATCTTATATTACACAAAAGGGAGCAGAAGCAGTATATACAGAAAAAGGGCAAAAAGAAATAAAAGAAAATATAAAATATTATTTAGAAAATGCAAAAATAATAAGAGAAGGCTTAATTGATGCAGGTTTTACAGTATATGGTGGAAAAAATGCACCATATATATGGTTAAAAGTACCTAAAAACTACACATCTTGGGAGTTTTTTGATAAATTATTAAATGAATTAGCAATCGTTGGAACACCAGGTTCTGGTTTTGGACCAAGTGGAGAGGGATATTTTAGATTAACAGCATTTGGAAGTAGAGATAATACAATTGAAGCAATTGAAAGAATTAAAAATAATTTTTTAAGTATTGATTTATAATACTTTTAAACAATGTTATTTATAATTTAATAATTTATTTTTCGCTTCGCTTTCTTCGGCTTAAAATTATTTTTTAACATTTTAAACGCCTTACTGGTCGGCTTCGCCTCCCAAACTGCGCGTCGTTAAAATGTTAAAAAGATAATTTTCGCCTCACGCTTCGCTCTAAAAAAGTATTTTTTAAAATTTCACTAAATATAAATGCATTGTTAGAAAAGTTTAGCAATTTATTTCTTACTTAAAGCGGAGCGTGAGGCAAGATATATATTTTTTTCTTTGGCCGAGCGTCCTCGGGGGGACAGCTGAATGCTGTTAGATACGATAGTATCGTTACAGCATCAGTGGGAAGACGCGAAATGGAAAAAAATATATACTTGCCGAAGAAAGCGAAGCAGAAAATATTAATAAAAACCCTAAATAGATATAACTTCTATTAGGGTTAAACTTCTAAATCGGATTTACTTCAAAAATAATTTTAAAATACTTAAAATTATCTAATTTATTACTTTCCAAACACTTCACATATTCCTCTAACTGCTTTTGAGACTTAACAGCAGCAATAATAGTTGGATTTAAATCACTTCTAAACATCATATCCAATGCAAACTTCAAAGAATCAATAGCAGACTTCATCTCCTTATTCCTACTCAAAGAATAAGCCTCTCTAAACCTAGCAAGTACAGGATGTTTATTATATATAGAAATATCTGCAATAAACTCTTGCTCTATAACATCTCTTGCATCTCTATACTCATTTGGATAATTCTCTAAAAGATACAAGACTTCTTGCTTTGTATAAGGAAGATACACTTTCCTTTTCTTCTCAGAAGCTCTTAAAATCAAATTATTAGTCCATTCAATATCACGAGGTTTAGACTTACTATTTAAAGTTTTTTTATGAACATCACTTGTGGGTTCAATAACAGTGTCAAATTTTGAAAAATCACTATTTTGAATTTTATTAAAAAAGTTATGCACAACTAAATTATATTTTTCATTTTCAGCTTCAATTTGTATCTTTTTATTTTTAAAATTAAATATTTTATCGTCAATATTATTCACAGCACTTTTAACATCTATATTATTATTAGATTCTTTTTTAACAACTAATTCTAAAATTTCCTTTTCTATTTCATTAAATTCATTTAACAAATTAGTTAAATTTTTTATAATAGAATTAATGCTCTCAAATGCGATAGATGCAATATTTACATTTCTTTGTAATTCATCTTTATCAATATTTTTAAGAGTTTCATCATCAATATCTAATGTTTTAATATATTCTATAATTTTATCTCTTTTTAAATCTGCAACTTTTATAGAATATTCAAATTCCTCTTGTCTATTATTATTTTCCTTTAAAAAATCAAAATCTTTTTGGGTAAAAAGACCATCTAAAATATCTGAATTATATATAATATCTTTTATAATTAGTATACCTTCCTTTATAACATACTTATACTTAAAATATAACATAAATAATAGTGTATGGAACAAAACTGATAATTTAAAGACATCAGAAACAAAACAAGCAAAAGATTCAATATCTATAAATGAAGAAGTAAATATAAATTTTCCAAAATATAATGAAGAAGTAAAAAACTTCAAACAAACACTTGGAATGTCCGTTAATGCTAATCTTTATGTAAGATTAATTGTAAATACTAGAACATTTATAAATAATGAAGAAGTAATTAATCAATATGTATCTAATTTTTCAATTTCACTTGGAGATAAACTTGCAATTGTTAATGGAAAAAATAATGACATTCAAATAGGTTCTACAAAATATGCAAGCACTACTGAAAATGTCAATATAAATATTGGTAAATTAATAATTAGTTTAATAGGATATACTATGTACTTTATACAATTTAAAACTAAAAAGTTAAATACTATTAAAAACGAATTCAAACTAGAATTAAACAGAATTTTAAAATCGTGTCAAGATAGAATAGTTATAGTAAAAAATAAAGTCGATGCAGATGAAGAAAATATAATCGAAGTTAATGATTTTGGAGAAATTATTAAACTATCAGAAGAATTATATAAGCCAATTCTTTGTTGGATATCAGATGATATAAATGATGAACAAGCGTGGTTTAGTGTTCTAAGTAATAAAGTAGGTTATAGATTTATATTAAAAAAATAAAAAATAATCTTGACAATAAAATTAAGTTTGTATAAAATATAAACAGAATAAAAATGTAGAGGCGTGTATTGCACGTCTGCACATCGAAGAACCTGCTAAAACTTGCCTCCATTA
>CANOPV010000149.1 GCA_947568605.1 uncultured Clostridium sp. | reverse complement strand
AATAAATACCACTGTTCCAAATAATAATAACAACACAATACAAAATAACACTATATCAAACAATATAATAATTGAAAATAATAATATAGGGGTTATACAAAATAACACTGTACAAAACAACAACACAATAACAAATAATACAATACAAAACAACAAAATAAACGAAGTATTAATCCCAAGTCAAGCACAAGCAACAAGTGTTGGAGTAGGAACAGAATCTTTACCAGATATAGACATTATACTAACATCAAATGTAGAAGATGGAAGTTATGTACAAGAAGGAGACATTATAAAATATACAGCAACTGTTACAAATACAGGAAAAACAACTTTAAATGATGTAAAAATATCAATACCAATTCCACAAGGTACAACATATAGATATTTACAAATTGGAGATGCGTATTCATCAGACGAATATATATTAGACACACAAGTAAAAGAAATAACAAAAACGTTAAATATAGAAGCAGGAAAAACAATAACAATAACATTTGAAGTACAAGTAAACGAAATGAATTCAGAAATACAAAATGTCGAAGCACAAGCAAAAACTATAATAGGAGAATATGAAAATACATCTTCAAAAATAACAAATCCGATAGAAGAGGGATATCTAAGTATAAACCTAGTTACTTATTACAACAGTAGAGCAATGTATAAAAAAGGAGATACAATAACATATATAGGAGAAGTAAAAAATGTAAATTCTACTGAAAAAACAAATATAGTAATAAAGAATACATTACCAAATGGAGTAACATTTGAAGATGCAGGATATTTTTATACAGACGATGTAAATAAACATAGAGTTTCATATAATAATGAAAATAATACAGTAACTTGGAAAATATCAAGTATAGAGTCTAATGAAAGTATAAAAGTAATTTTAAAAGTAAAAGTAGATAACAATGATATTTCAGAGATAACAAATAATATGTATGCTATATGTGAACAATCATCAATAAAAGAATATTCAAATGACTTAAAAGTAAAAATAGTAAAAGAAAATATTTCAGTAGAACATTACACAGATGTTAACAAAGAATATGTAGATGTTGGAGATTTAATAAATTACTATATAAAAGTAGAAAATAATGGAACAGGAATTGCAACAAATTTAAAAGTAATAAACTATCTATCAGAAAGAATGAAATTTGAAAAATTAGTATATACAATAGGAAATTATACATCAGATGAAATAACATCATATAAAACAAATGAAATAGATATAACAAGAAATTTAGCATCAGGAGAAACAATGTTAATTAAAATAACAGCAAAAGTAAAAGAATTAGAAGAAAAAGCAAAAGGAACAATAGAATTAACAAACTATGCAAAAGTAAGTGCAGATAATATAGAAGAAATAACAACAAACTCAATAACACACAAAATAAAAGTAAGAGAACAAGACCCAGAAAAAAGAAAAGCAGAGATTTCAGGTATAGCGTGGAAAGACGAATCAAGAGATGGAAAAAGAGATGATAATGAAGAACTATTAAGAAATATAGAAGTATCATTAATAACAAAGAAAGATGCAAAACTAGTAAAAACTGTCAAAACAGATAAAAACGGAGAATACATATTTAAAGATGTAGAAAATGGAGAATATCTAGTAGTATTCAAATTTGATACAACAAAATACGAAATAACAAAATATCAAGTAGAAGGAATAAACGAAGGAAAAAATTCAGATGCAGCACTACAACAAACAACAACCTTAAGTGATGGAAAAATAATTGAAGGAGCAGTAACAAACACAATAAAAGTACAAGACACAAACATATACAATATAGATATAGGATTACTAGAAAGTGCAAAATTCGACTTATCATTAACAAAAACAATCTCAAAAATAACAAAACAAGATGATGAAGGAATAAAAACTTATGACTATACTGGAAAAGACAAGACACTCGCAAAAATAGAAATACCATCAAAACAAGTAAACAAAACAACAGTAATAGTAGAATACACAATAAAAGTTAAAAACGAAGGAAACATACCAGGATATGCAAAACAAATAGTAGACTATTTACCGGGAGACTTAAAATTTGCATCAGAATTAAACAAAGACTGGTATAAATCAACAGATGGTAATTTATATAACAAATCACTTGCAGACACAGTAATAAACCCAGGCGAAACAAAAGAAATAAAACTATTAGCAACAAAAGTAACAACAGAAAATAACTTAGGAACAACAAATAACTCAGCAGAAATCTATGAAAGTTATAACGATTATGGAGTGCAAGACTCAGATTCAACAAGCGGAAACAAAGTAACAAAAGAAGACGATTATGGCTCAGCAGACCTTGTAATATCATTAAACACAGGAACAATAATAATGTACACAGGTCTAATAATAACAATACTAGCAACCATAGGTGTTGGAATATATATGATAAAGAAAAATGTATTAACAAACATAAAATAAAAGCAAAATATGTAGGGGCTAAATCGGTAAGGAATACTCGTGAGGAATACCGAATTTCGCCCTAAACAAAAAAAGAAACACAAAACAAGGAGGCAAAAAATGAGAAAAATATTAAAAAAAGTCTCAGCCAGTCTAATATTAATATTAATGATATTCAGTGTAGCATTTAATGTAATAACTTATGCAGCAGGGACAATAACAAATCCAAATAATTATAAAGAAATATATAGTACATACTTTAAATTAATTATAAATCAATCTACTTATGAAGTTATGTCTCAAACAGAATGGGAAAGATGGCTACGAAATTATGATAATTACTATTCACTACTATGCAATATTACTGGTAATAACCCATCAACTCAAAAGTATGGATATGTAACAATTGATGCAACATTATCATCTTGTAGTGATTCAAAAATAAGTAATGCTAATACTTCTGGTTGGAATGGACTAACTTGGGTAAATTCATCATCTGGATACAATATAGAATTAATAGAAGAAAATTTCCAACAAGAAATTAGTAATATAAAAAATTATATAGGTACCTATGAATCATATACATTATTACACGAAATATCTCATTTATTTGAATATAATTCTAGTGCAAATATAACTAATCAATCAAATATAGGTTCTGGTCCAGTGGAATCACCTGTATGGAATTTTGATAATGAAGTAAATGCAATGTTACAAACAAACGAATTAATAAGAAGTGCTGGATTATCAGGAATATATAATGGAAGTTCATTTTATCAAACAGATTATGATTGGTATAATTATCAAGGAAATCCTTATGGAGATTATGCAAGAAAATATGAATTAGCAGTAGTATTAATTGAATTAAAACAACAAACTGGTTTATCATCATTTACATCAGTTTATAATTCAATAGAAAATAATTATAATTATAATGACTATCCACAAAAATTAAATACTGGTTCATCAGAAAGATTTAATTTATTTATAGATACAATTCAAAAATTAACTAATCAAGATGCTTGGCAAACACTTAATAATATTTTAAATATTCATAGTATGAGTACATCAACTGTTTCATCAATAATGGCAGATGGAGGAACAATAGGTACACTTAAAGAAGAGTTAGAAGATGTTAAAATATCAAATGTAACATTTCAACAAATTGGTAATAGTAAAACTGGAATATATGTAAAATCAATAGGAAATGGAGCAAAAGTAAGTATAGGAATAGAT
>CANOPV010000148.1 GCA_947568605.1 uncultured Clostridium sp. | reverse complement strand
TCGTCATAAGTAGATGGTGTTTTCATTATTTTATTATTTATTTTCCACAGCATATCTTCACTTCCTTTCATTATAAAAAGCACCAGTTTTAACTGATGCTTTCTATTATTCAATTATTATCTTATTTTTTTATATCTTCTTATCTTCCTATTATTCTTTTTTACTTAAATCACATAACATTTGTAATAAATATTCTCCACAATTTCTTTCTCGTTCATCTTTATCTAAATTCCTATTTCCAAAGTGAACAAAACCATTACTTTCATAAAATTCTTTTAATTTTGGCTTGTCTTCACATTCTAAAAATACAAATTTACCACCAATTATATGTTGAACTTCTCTTATTTTATCGCAAGCCAATTTTAACAAAATATCTCCTGTTATTAAGTCATTATAATTATTATTATAATTTTTTCCAAGTTGTCCTATTAGTGGTAACGAAACAGTATAATAATTATCAAGTTCATCTTTTTTAGCAAATCTTAACAAACGCTTTCTAATAGAATTGCTTACAGCAGTCTTTTTTATTCTTGTAATTTTATCAGTTAATGCAAAATAACCTACCATAACATTTTTATTCTGATATGTAGTAAAAATAAGGAATGTTTTAGACATTCCCATTTTATAGAATTGTATAGCATCATTTTTTAAAAAATGCTCGACATCTTTATTTAATTCACATTTAAAATCTTTTAATAATACTTTTAGTTTTTCTTCTCCTAATGCTTCACTTATATCTTCGATACTTAGTACATTATATGCCATTTATTAATCTTCTCCAAACATTTTCTTTATAGTTTCTTTATCTTTTATTGTTTTTACAGGAACATTTATATTTACTTTTTTTCTTCCCTTATTTTCGGCATTTTCTAACGCAGATAAAAAAGAAAAAGCTCTTTTCTTATCTTTTATAACTATTTCTTTTGAAAAACTTTTTGTTGCCATATTATTCACTCCCATATATAATATGTTTATTTTTACTACTATTATACACTATTTCATATTTTTTTACAATACATTTTATTATTATTTTCAAAAAATGGGATTTTATTCGTTATAAAAACACTTACCTAAGTAAGTGTTTTCCTTATATTTTCTCTTATTAATATTTTAATAATTCTTCATTTATTTGTGCTATTCTAGTAGTTACTTTATCATACCTTTTTTCTTCTTCTTCTGATAAAGTTACCTTTTTTATTTCTTCATCAAAATTTTTTTCTTGTAATACTTTTTCTAATTCTTCTAATTCCTTTTCATATTTTTCTATTTCAGTTATATAGTTAGTATACTCTTCTATTTGTTTTTTTAATTTCTCAATAGCCTTTGTATATGACTTTTTTAAAGATTCATTATTTGTGGAATTTAATTCTAATGTCCATTTTTCTATTTGTTTATTTGCTAAATCATCAAAACCATCAGGATATGCTGGCGTAGATTCTTTGAGCCTTTGTATATAATCTGTTAACGCTCTTTTTTCCATATCTAAATTTCTTTTTTCACGTTCTAACATATCTTCTTTAAATATTCTATCTTTATAAATTTCATATTCTTTCATTAATTCTTCTTTTTCTTTTACTAATTTTTTTTGTTTATCATCTTTTATTGTTATATTTTCGACTTTTTCTGCAATTTCTTCCGTTTTAGAATTATCTAATATATATGTATTATTGGAAGTATCTTTGATATTATTTAATTTATTTTTTAAATAACTTACACTACTATTAGAATTTTCTAATTGCTTCTTAGTTTTTTCTAATTCTGAATTTGTATTTTCTAAATCAGTTTTAGTATTTTCTATTTCTGTTTTAAGTTTATCAATTTGTTTTTGCAAGTTATCATATAATTCTGTATCATTAACATTCTGACTGATTTCTACTTGTTTTTCAATTATACTCTCATTCTTCGTTATATTTTTGTTATTTGCTTGTATTATATTATATGTAACTCCTACTATTACACCTGTTGTAACTAATGTACCAATAAAAATATATGGTTTTGGTATTTTTAATTTCATAATAACAACTCCTTCTTTTTATGATTGATAATATATTGTATATTTTTAATGTCTTTTGTACCTTTATAATATCATAAGGTTTATTTTTAATCTGTACTATAAATGTATCCCAAATGTAATACAAATTACACATATAATTGACATTTTTATATATTATAAATCTGATAATAATATTATTATATTATATATTTTTGCAAAATCTGTCGAAAACTGCGGTTTTTATAAAATTTATAAATTTTTTTGCATTTTTTATAATTTTCTTCATAATATAACTTTTTCTAAATATAAAAAACACTTACATAAGTAAGTGTTTTAAAGGGTTTTTATATTATTAATACATAGATACTTCTACTATTTTAAATATAGCATTTTTTAATTCTTCTGCTTTTTCAGAAGTTAGTAAATTAAATGCTTTAAAGTTTTGACTTTGTCCTGCATTTAGATTATTAGCATATATAGTATCTTGATGCAATCTTGTTCCATTATTATCAACCGCTTCAATTTGTATACTAAAAGACTTCATTGCAGATGTTTTATTTGTTACTTTTACATTAAGTTCGGTATCTGTTGTATAACGTTGTTTTGTAACTTTAAATTCTCCCATTTCAACATCAACACTATTTGCTAATAATTCTTCTGTTTTATTTCCTGTCATATCATCTATACTACTACTAAAATCGTTTAAACTGTTACTCATTGTATCAAGTGCATCAGACATAGTTTTCTGCATACTTAATGTTATGATTATTGCTAATATTCCTAATATTATCGCAGTTATACTTTTTCCTTTTCCTACTCCTTTAATTAAAGATATAATACCAAAAATTCCTGCTAAAATTCCCATAACAAATGATAAATTGTTAATAATTGGAATAAATGATGTACATATACTTACTATTCCTAATACTAAACCTGCTGTACTAAGTCCACTCTTTTTTGTTTGTTCCATATAAAATCCTCCTTTTAATTATTATAAGGAAATTATATACTATAAAAAACGCAAAGTTTGTCGAAATTTGCGTTTTTTGTAAATTTTATGAGAATTTTTTTATATTTTGTACTTTTTATGATTATAAGAATATAAAATTTTTATATTTATAATAATATTCTTTCTTTTTAGTTATATATTTGTGTATTATTTTTTATTATAATTTCTAATATGCTTAAACAATATTGTGCTTTTTGATAGGCTTCTTTATATTTTTTGCTAGTTTTATCATATCCTAAATGTATTCCTAATTTTAAAAACGGAATACTAAAAAAGGGATAGTTTAAATTATTTGTTTTTATTTCAATATTTATCTGATTTATCATTTCTTTATTTTGTCCAAATATTATATTATTGTTTCCTATTCCTGTTCCTAAACCTGATATTTTGTTCAGACTATTTTCAATTAACTTAACATCTATAATTTCTTCAAAGTTTAAACAATTATTATTTATTATAATCTTTTTTTCGTTATTATTTATATAAAGATTATCTGACAATTTGTTATAATTTATTAAAATATCTTTTGTATTACTCTTTTTAAATATTCCCATATAAAATAATCCACCTTTCATTTATTACAATAAAATTATATAATACAAAAAACGCAAAACCTGTCGAAATTTGCGTTTTTTGTAATTTTTTAAGAATT
>CANOPV010000147.1 GCA_947568605.1 uncultured Clostridium sp. | reverse complement strand
TCAATTTCTTTTGCAAGTTCTTGTGTTCCTGTTTTTACAATTTTCCCATTTACTAAAACATGCACATAATCTACTTTTAGACTATGCAATATTTTTGTGTTATGAGTTATTATTAATATTGCATTTTCATTGTTTTTAAACATTTCTATTCCTTTTGATACTGTTTTTATTGCGTCTACATCTAGTCCCGAGTCTGTTTCGTCTAATATTGCAAGTTTTGGGTTTAATACTAGCATTTGTAGTATTTCGTTTTTCTTTTTTTCTCCTCCTGAAAATCCAACATTTAAACTTCTATCTATATTTTTTGAGTTCATTTTTAATTCGTCGATGTATTTTTTTAATTCTTCTTTGAATTCAAATATTTTTACTGGTTTTCCTGTTACTTTGTTTTTTGCATATTTTAAAAAGTTTGTAACTGTTACTCCTGGTATTTCTTCTGGTAACTGGAATGACATAAATATTCCTTTTCTTGCTATTTCATCTGTTTTTGAATTTGTTATATCTTCATTTTCAAATATTATTTTTCCGTCTTCTTTTTTATATATTGGATTATTTAGTATTGCATTTGCTGTTGTTGTTTTTCCTGAGCCATTTGGTCCCATTATAACGTGTATTTCGCCTTTTTTTATTTTTAAATTTATTCCTTTTAATATCTGTTTTTCTTCTGTTGATACATACAAATCTTTTATTTCTAATAAATTTTTATCCATAATTACTTACATCCTCTCTAAGAACAAAGTGGCTTCGCCACGCGGGCAATTAAAATCGCCCCTATATTTTTTTAATACAATTCGAGTTAAAGAATTATTTTTTAATGAAATTATGCGACAAGTTTGCTCAGCAAATTGGAGCCAATGAATTAAAAAAATAATTTTAACGAAGAATTGTAGTAGAATTTTCCTATTATATAACAAAATGGCTTTGCTACGCAGGCAATTAAAATCACCCCTACATAAATTTTAGATTTCTTTTAATTTTACTCTTGATGTTCGTCTCACACATTCTCTACATCTTTCTTTATTTATGTCATAATCACAGTTTAGACTGTTTAGCCCTAATACTTCGTGTACATATTTTGCTAATTTATTTAAGGTTTCATCTTCTATTATTGATTTTATTTTTTCTGCTTCGTTGTGTGCTTTTTCTTCTTCTATGTTTAATACTTCTTTTAAAAATAAATAGACTATGTCATACGCTTCTAATACTTTTTTGGCTAGTTTTTCGCCATCTTGTGTGAGTTCTATTGTTCCATATATTTCATAGTTTATTAACCCATTATTTTTTAGGTTATGTAGGGCTTTATTTACACTTGGTTTTGTGCATTGCATTTTGTTTGCTTCTTCTGTTGCTTTTGTTATCATTGTTTTTTCCTTTCTGATTAAAATGTATTTTATAGGTTTTTCTTTAAATGTGTGCCTAAGGTTTTTATTGTATAGGGCACGGTGCTCCGTGCCCCTGCACCTTTTTTAATTTTATATATTGTTCACCGTGGTTAACATTATATACCTTTATTATTTGTTTGTCAAGGTTAACATTTATTTTTTCCTGAAATCTTATTTTATATACTAAAAAGAAAAACACTAGACCTTAATTTAGGTTTAGTGTTTTTTAGGTTTTTGAGATTCTCATTTGTCATTTCCCTTTAACGACCCTTGAAGGATTTCATTTTTAACTTCCATTGTTACAAAATCAAAGGCTTGACTTATAATTCTTTCATTTTATCAAAATTATGTAAAATTGTCAATGTTTTACGTAATATACTTATGTTTTATCTAACAATTTAATATATATTTCGTTTTTTGTTACATTTCTATCTTTTGCAATTTGTTTTATTATTTCTTTTTTTTCTAATCCTTTATTTTTATAGTATTCAAAGTGTTCTTCAATTGATAAATTGTTTAATAATTCTTTATCATCTTGTAATTTATTTTCTTTATTTGCTTGTATTATTATTACAAATTCTCCTTTTGGTGTGTTTATTTTTTCTACTAATTCTTTTGCTGTTCCTGTTATAAATTCTTCGTGTATTTTTGTTAACTCTCTTGCAAGTACTATTTTTCTTTCTTCCGTAAGGTTTGAAAGGTCTTCTAATGTGTTTTTTATTTTATGTGGTGCTTCATATAATATTATTGTTTTTGTTGATTTTTCTATTTCTTGTAATTTTTCTTTTCTTAGTTTTTTATTAAGTGGTAAAAAGCCCATAAATGTAAATTCTTTACTGTCTATTCCTGTGCTTATTAATGCTGTTATTAATGCACAGGCTCCTGGTATTGATATTATTTTTATATTATTTTCTATTGCGATTTTTACTATTTCTTCTCCTGGGTCTGATATTATTGGTGTTCCTGCGTCTGATACTAATGCTATATTTTTTCCTTCTAATAATAAGTTTATTAGGTCTTTGCTTTTTATTTCTTCATTATGTCTATGATAACTTATTAGTGGTTTTGATATTTCTAAATGGTTTAATAATTGCAAAGTGCGTCTTGTGTCTTCTGCTGCTATAATATCTACTTGTTTTAATATTTTTATTGCTCTTATGGTTATATCTTCTAAATTTCCTATTGGTGTTGCTACTAAATATAGTTTTCCGTTCATTTTATACCTCTCATTTTTTATTATATATTTTTAATATTTCGTCTTTATATGTATTATTTTCATTATATATTATTAATGGTTCTTTTATTTTCAAAAATGGCTTTGCATTTTTTATTGCTTTTATTAATATCATTGTTGGTTGTTTATTTATTTTTGGATATACTAGTTGTAATACTTTTGGTTCTAATTTGTTTTTTCTTAAACTTTCTATTATGTCTGTTAATCTTTCTGGTCTATGTACCATATAAAAAATACCATTATTTTTTAGTAATTTTGTGCTTATTTGTATAAAATCTTCTAAGTTTGCTTCTATTTCGTGTCTTGATATTAGTTTTAGTTTGTTTTCGTTTGTTAAGCCTGTATTTTCTTTTTTATATGGTGGATTTGTAACTATTGCGTCATAAGAGTTTTTTTCTAATATTTTTTCTAAATTTTTTATGTTTTCATTTATTAATTCAAATTTATTTTCTAAATTGTTTAGTTTTATGTTTCTTTTTGCTAGTTCATATACTTCTTTTTGTATTTCTATTCCTATTATTTTTGATAATTGTGTTTTTTTACATAATAAAATACTTATTATTCCTGTTCCTGTCCCTAAGTCTATTACTTTTGCATTGTTTGGTATTTCTTTTGCAAAGTCTGATAATAAAATGCTATCTATTCCAAAACAAAAACCGTCTTTGTTTTGGATTATTTTTAGTCCTTTATATTCTAAGTCGTCTATTCTTTCATTTTCTTTTATGTTTTCTTCCATCCTTAATTTTATCCCTTTCTAATGCACAAACCAAGTTTGAAAAAGAATTAGTATATTGCTAGACAAACAAATTTTAAATTAATGAGGTGTACTATTGTACATTGATTTGATTTCATATACAGTTTGACGACGCAAGATGCTGATTATTTTTCAAACTTTAACTCTTTTCTTTTTTATTCATATTATATATTATATTTGTTTTGTTTGTAAAGGGGTTTTATTATGAGAAGATATTTTAGGTCTAATGATATTAATATTATTTCTAATTCTAATAATTCTCGCGGGGATTCTAAAATTTGTGATAATAAAAATGATAAGAAAAAAATTAAGTTTGATTTTAAAAAGAAAAAGGATAATACTATTC
>CANOPV010000146.1 GCA_947568605.1 uncultured Clostridium sp. | reverse complement strand
GTATATGCTGTTATAAAGTGTTCTTTTGCATTTTCTTCTTCTTCTTTTGTATGATATAGTGATGTTATTTCAGATGCTAATTCCATCTTTATATTTCTTGGGTTTTCTCCTTTTTCTATTCTTTCCCTTATTTTGTCTATTTCATCTGGATGTACATCTGTACATAATTTATAATATCTTATTATTAAATTATCTGGTACTTTCATTACTTTTTCAAACATTGTGTTTGCATCTTCACTGACCCCTATATAATTTCCTAAACTTTTACTCATTTTATTTACACCGTCTAATCCTTCAATTATTGGCATAAATAATGTTATTTGAGGTTCTTGACCAAAATCTTTTTGTATGTTTCTTCCCATTAAAATATTAAATGTTTGGTCTGTTCCACCTAACTCTAAATCTGCTCTTATTGCAACAGAATCATACGCTTGCATTAATGGGTAGAAAAACTCGTGTACTGCAATTGGTTGATTACTTTCATATCTATTTTTAAAGTCATCTCTTTCTAATATTCTTGCAACAGTACATTTACTAGATAAATCTATTACATCTCTAAATGTCATTTTTTCTAACCATTCACTATTAAATTTTACTGTTGTTTTATTTGGGTCAAGTACTTTAAATATTTGCTCCATATATGTTTTAGCATTTTCTTCTACTTGTTCTTTTGTTAATTGTTTTCTTGTCTTTGATGTTCCTGTTGGGTCTCCTATCATACCAGTAAAATCGCCTATTATTATTATTGCTTCGTGTCCTAAATCTTGTAATTGTTTTATTTTTCTTAAAACAACTGCGTGTCCTATATGTATATCTGGTGCTGATGGGTCTAACCCTAATTTTATTCTAAGTGGTCTATTTTCTTTTTCTACTGATTTTAATTTTTCTATTATTTCGTCTTTTTCTGTATGTGATGCTGTTCCTTTTAACATAATTTTTATTGTATTTTCTATATCCATTAATTTTCCTCCTAATTTTTATTATTTTAATTAATTCAAACTGTCTTCATTTAATAAAAAATCATAAATACTCATATATATGATTCCATTATCATCTTGCCATTTTAAAAAATGATCATATACAATTACAATTTTCTTAAAACTATCCCCAACATTTAAAAGTGATTGTAATTCTTGTTTTTTCTTGTCCTCATCATTTATATTATATGCTGATTGAATATAATATTTATCGCTCGCTTTATTAGCAATAAAATCAATTTCTAACTGTTTATATATTTTTTTTCCATTGTTAATAAATTCTCTTTTCTCAACTACTCCTACATCAACATTATATCCTCTCTTTCTCAATTCTGTATATATTATGTTTTCCATAATATGTGGTTTCTCTAATTGCCTAAAATTAATTAAACTATTACGAATACCTATATCCACAAAATAATATTTTGATGGTGTATCAATATACTTTTTTCCTTTTACATCATATCTTTTAGTTTTTTCTATTAAAAATGCTTCTTCTAAATATTTTAAATAAGAAGATATAGTTTTATCAGAAATACTTTTATTTCCATTACTTACAAATGTTCTATAAAGTTTAGATGGATTTGTTAAAGATCCTATACTAGATGAAATGATTTCAATTAAGATTTTCAATTCTTCATGATTTTTTATTTCATTTCTTTCAACAACATCATTTATATAAACATTATCTTTTTGAAAATTTAAATAATCTATTTTTTCTTCCTTAGTTTCAAATGACATTAATAATGGCAAACCGCCATAATTTATATATTCATCAAGCCCATTTATATCATTTCCATCATATACAGACATAAATTCTGAAAAACTTAATGGATATACTCTTATTTCATCTCCACGACCTCTAAACTCAGTAATAATATCTGATGATAAAAATTTCGAATTGCTCCCAGTTACATATACATCTACATTTTGAATATGCAAAAAACTATTTAAAACATCTTCAAATTCATCCATTAATTGAACTTCATCTATTAAAATATAATATAAATTATTATCATTAATCTTTTCATTTACATATTTTAGCATATTATCTGGATTTCTTAATTCTTTATTTATTCTATCGTCTAAGGCTATTCGAATAATATGTTCTTCATTTATACCTTTATTTATTAAATAATTATAAAATAAATTAAATAACAGATAAGATTTTCCACATCTTCTTATTCCTGTAATTATTTTTATTAATTTGTTATTTTCTTTTTTTATTAATTTATTTAAATAGTAATTTCTTTTTATTTCCATATACTATCAATTCTTTCTTAAATTATCTCATAAATATTATATGTTATAATTTAAAATTTATCAATAGTTACTCCGAAAAAAGTGGAATTTCCATTTTTTTTCGGAGTCATCGTTAATCATAATAATATAAACTTTTATAAAATTATTTTATTTATTTTTTGCATATTATTTTTTAATAATTTATTTGCAATATTTATAAAATTACATTCTGTATCTGTTAAAAATAATTCATAATTTGGTTTTAAGTTATCATTATTATTTTGCATATCAACCTGTATTAAGTAATTTTTTAGAAATTTTGCAAGTTTTTCACCTGTATTTACTATATCTACATTATCCCCTAATTCTTTTTGAATTAATTTTTTAAACAATGGATAATGTGTGCATCCTAATATAAGTTTATCTATATTTTCAAAATCTTTTATATACTCTTTTATGGTATAATATGCAACCTCATTATCAACCCAGCCTTCTTCTGCCATTGGTGCTAATAACGAGCACGCTTTATTATATACTTTAACATTTTTTATATTTTCTAGTATATTCTTTTCCCAAGCATTACTTTTTATTGTTCCTTGTGTTGCTATTACTCCAATATTTTTTAAATTATTTTCTTTTTTTAAATAACTAATTGTTGGTTCTATAATTCCTATAATTGGTATGTTATATATTTTTCTTAAAGTTTCTAAACTTTGGCTTGTTGCTGTTCCACAAGCAATTATAATTAATTTTACATTTTTTGAGATTAGAAAATCTACACATTTTTTTGATAATTCTATAATTGCTTCTTTTGATTTTGAACCATAAGGAAAATTTTTTGTATCTCCTAAATAAATTATGTCTTCGTTTGGTAATTCTTTTATTATTTCAGAAAATACGGTTAATCCTCCAACGCCAGAATCAAACATTCCTATTGGTTGTTTATTCAAAATTGTACCTCCATTATTTTTTATTTTGACATCAATATTTCGTTTTTATAGTTATTTTCTTTAAGCATTATGTCCAATCTAATTTTTCTATAATTCTTGTTTAGAGCGAAATTCGGTTAAACCTTACTGGTATTCCTTACCGATTTCGCCCCTACATTTTTATAGGGTCTAACCTTCGAAGCACGGGCGATTAAAATCGCCCCTACACGTATTTTACAATTTTTAATTTCATTAAGAACCCTCCGGCACTATGTGCCACC
Organism: uncultured Clostridium sp.; assembly: GCA_947568605.1. Classification (GTDB taxonomy): domain Bacteria; phylum Bacillota; class Clostridia; order TANB77; family CAG-508; genus CANRES01. The sequence goes on along the minus strand of CANOPV010000146.1, from coordinate 319 downwards.
TCCCTTAAATAAGGGAGGCAAGGTTTAAAGTGAAGCGTGAGGCGAAAATTATTTTTTTAACATTTTATTTAATGAAATTCGAGCTAAAAGGTATTTAAAAATTGCTTTTGCGTGCGACAACTTCACGTAGCGTGAGGCAAGATATATATTTTTTTCTCAACTGAGCGTTCCCGTGGGGACCGCTGAATGCTGTTAGATACGATAGTATCGTTACAGCATCAGTGGGAAGACGCGAAATGGAAAAAATATATACTTGCCGAAGCCAAGCGAAGCGATTGGAGCCAAAAGCATATTTTTAAATATTTTAGCGAAGAATTGA
>CANOPV010000145.1 GCA_947568605.1 uncultured Clostridium sp. | reverse complement strand
CTTCTATGTCTTCTAAAATTTCATTATAATAATCATCTAATTCTTCTATATCTTCCAGTTTTTCAATATAATCATCTATTTCTTCTATATCTTCTAATTTTTCATCATAATAATCTTTTATTTCTTCTATGTCTTCTAACTTTTCAATATAGTCATCCAGTTCTTCTATGTCTTCTAGTTTTTCTACTCCATAACTTATTACATTAAAAGATATACTAGATACCATTAGTATTATTAAAAACAATGCTGATACTTTTTTTAATACTTTATTCATAAATTTCTCCTTTACTTTAAATATTTCTTAAACTAAGTTTAAAAAGAATTAGTATATTGCTAGGCATTTTTAATTAGAAATACCGGAAGCGTGCTTTTGCACGTTGAGGATTTTCTGATTAAAAATAACGAAGCAAGATGCTGATTATTTTTAAACTTACAATAAAACTTTTTTCTTAATCATATAAACTGTAACAACAATTAATGCAAGTACTGTAATTCCTAATCCTGTATACATTATTATTGTACCTGTATTTAATGATATTACCATATCGGCTGTTCCATAATCATCTTCTTTTGATGATTGGTTTCCTGCTTTTGAATCTATATCTTCTATTCCATAATCATTATAACTTTCTGCTATTTCTGCTGAATTATTTATTGTTCCTAGATTGTCTTCATTCATTTGTTTTGTTACTACAAGTTTTATTGTTTTACTTTCTCCTGGTTGTATTATTGTATTTGCTAGTGATTCATTATATATGTTTCCATTCATTCCTACAAACCAATCTTTATTTAGTTCAGATGAGAATTTTAAATCATTTGGTAAATAATCTACTATACTTTTTACATATCCTGCTATATTTCCTTCATTTTTAACTGTCATTGTATATTCAATAATAACTGTTGTGTCATTAACATCTTTTGAAGCAATTTCTACTTTTGCTAATGTCTTATTTTTATATTCATAAGATTTCATTTCAGAAGAATTTTTTACTGTTACTTTTGATATTGTTTTTGTTAAACTTAAATCAAATTTAGGTGTGTAAACTAAGCCAATATCTACATTATATATACTTGAATCTTCTATTTTTAATACATCTGTTACTGCAAAGTTTTCTTTATTTCCATCTATAAAATCTTCTTTTTCTATTGCTGCATCTGAATTTTTTGAATCTACAACATTTTTTGCTTGATATGTTGTTATTCCATATTTTGTTGTATCATATATAAATAATACTAGATATTCACCATTATTTATATTTTTGAATTCATATTGACCTTTTTTATCTGTTTTTGTTTTTGCTACTGTTTTTTGGTCTTTTGTTATTAATCTTACTTCTATATCTTTTAATAGTGTTTCATTATCATCACGTTTTCCATCTCTTGAAGTATCTTCCCACGCTATTCCTGAAATTGAATATGTTTTATTTTCATTATTTGATTGATTTCTAACTTTTAATTTATGTGTTATTTCATTTGCTTCTATTTCATTTATTCCATCTGCACTTACTCTTGCTTTATTTGTATATGTTATTGTACCTTTTGACCCATCTGGAAGTTCGCTTACTTTTGCAGTTATTATTATATTTAAAGTTTCTCCTGATAATATTTCAAAACCTGATAAAGTAATTTCTTTATTTTGACATTCAACTTCTTTTCCTTGTTCATTTCCATTTTTATATTTTAATGTTACTTTTTCTAAACCGTCAGGTAAAGTATTTATTATTTTTACATCTTCTGCTGTTTTTGTTCCATCATTTTTTATTGAGATATAGTATTGTAATGTATCTCCAACATTAATATATGTATCTTGAATATTTGTATATTGAGAAATACTTAAATTCGCTTTATCTACATATCTTGTTATTTCATTTGAAGATATTTTTTCTCCATCAGTACAAGTTACAGAAAATTGATTTTTTATTTCATTTGCATTTTCATTAACTATTCCTACTAATTGTATTTCTGCTCTTGAATTTGCTTCTAATTTATCTATTGACCATAATACTGTATTTGTATCTTTATTATATCCAACCTTTTTTCCGTCATTTTCTAATTTTACAGCAAAATAAGCATTTTTTAAAGATATTCCATCTGGTAATTTGCACATTGCTTTTACATTTGTTGCGTCTACTGATTTTATATTTTGTATATAACCAATATATGTAATTTCGCTACCTACTGTATATTTTTCTTTTGAATGTGCTTTTGTTATTAAATCTATGTTTAACATTCCGCTTTTTATTGTACTTTCAATTTTTTCAGATGTTGTATTTTCATATCCATCTATTTTTGCTACTGCATAAGCAGATATTTTTTCTATATTGTTTTTATTTTCATTTACTATTATTTGATATTCTAAAACCGCTTTTTCCCCTGGTTTTAATGTTTTAATTGTTTTTGTACATACAGTTCTATTATCTGTTATATATTCATCATAAGAATAATTTCCACCTGATACAAATTCTCTATATGTTGTACATTCTGGTATATTTGCTTCAAGTATAATATTATTTAAAGTAGTTTTTCCCATATTTACTATTGTTGCTGTATAGTTTATTACTTGTCCTTCTCTTACTTTACTATTATCTTTTAAATCACTTTGTAATAATACTTGTATATCAGCAATTTGTTTTTTAGATTCTGCTACATTTATGTTTTCTTTGTTTTCTATATTATTATCTACTTGTGTTGTATTATTATTTGGTGTTGTGTTTTCTTGTGATACTACATTTTCTTGTGGTTTTGTGTTTTCTTCTTTATTTACGGTTTCTTCATTATTTGTATTTTCTACTACTTCTTCATCATCTAAATTTGGAATTATATAATTTAATACAGTTTCTGTTTTTACAGTTTCTTCTTGATTTACAACAGTTGTTATTATTTTATCTTGCATTTCTTTTGTATCTTCTTTTAATTTAATGTTTGCATTTAATGTTAAAGTTGTTCCCTCTGTTACTGTTATATCATTATATTTTGTTTGATTTCCTTCTAACTCGATTGTTATTGTTTTTGTCTTTTCGTCGTATTCTGATTTTACAATATTTAATTCGTCTGTAAAGAACATTTTTGTATTATCATTAAATTTAATAGTTTCTATGTATTCAGGTAATTGTATTTTTATTATTGGGTTTTTATATAAATTACATTTTATATCTGAATTTTTTAATACTACTACTATGTCTATATTTTCATTTTCTACTAATGTAGATAAATTCTTATTACTAATAGTTGTTTCTATTTGTGTTGTTGGTTCTTCAAGATTTTCTTTATATGTTTTTGTTGATTTTACTGTTTCTATATTATTATTTATTAATATTTCATCAATATTTGTTTTTATTTGTTTAAATGATTTTATTTGTGAAATAGTATATCCTGCTTTTGCCGGTATTGTTTTTGTATTTTCAATTATTAATTTTCCTATTGTTTTTATATTACTTGTTTCAAATTTTAATTCTTTTAATTCTATATTATATGTAACTACATAATTGTTTTCATTATCTAATTGTGAATTATTATTAATTGTTTCTATTAAATTATTATTTGGGTCGTATATTTTTATATATCCATCTTTTCCTAATATTTTATCAAAATTTAATTTGTTTATTTTTGTTGTTTTATATATTGAATTAGTTTTTAGTTCTGTTTCTTCATTAATAAAAGTACTTTCATTTTCTTTTAATATTATTGAGTTTGTTATTTCTTCACTTGCAATGTCTATTGATAAATTTTCTTTATATTGTGTTTCAAATCCTGTAT
>CANOPV010000144.1 GCA_947568605.1 uncultured Clostridium sp. | reverse complement strand
AATAAACCATATACAGTTGCTAATGTAATTGATATAGACACAAGACTTAAACATAATAAAATAAATGCAACTATTGGTACAACAATTAATATTAAAGTTCCAATACCAAAAATAGGTAAAGAAGAAGTTTTTAATAATTCAGAAGTCTTTTCAAAGAATTCAGGTGCTAACCAAATAAATACTAAATAAATAACAAGTGTATAAATTATTGCAGATAATAAGTTCATTAAGTAGTCACCAACGGTTTTTGATGAATCGTCTGAATCAGCAAATTTAGTAAAAGAAGTTTCTCCTATAACAACACCTTCAGGTATTGAAATTTCAGAATTTGTATAATAATGTAAATCACCACAAATTAAAGCAGAATTATTTTCTTCTTCATTTTCGCTTTTTATACCAAAATCAAAATTATCACCATAAAGATATGCATCTCTTGTTATATATCCTCTTAAAGCAATATTAGAAGCAGCAATACGAACATCTCTTAAAATATAAGATTCATAAGACATATTAAAGTTATTACAAGCAATATAAATATCTCTTGCTATTGCATTAAATTCTATTTTATTTGCACAAGCATAAACTGAACCTGTAACATAAGAATAATTTTCTTCTGAATGTTCTGTATCATTTTCATCATAAGGAGATGCAAATGTAATTTCATTGGCGAATATAAATAAGTTTCCATTTACTTTACCAGTAATTTTTACTTTATCACCAAATATGTAAACATTTCCATCAACTATTTTATCCATAGTAACATTATTATCAATAAGATATAAATCTTCATAAAGAATATTATTGTCAGTGTTTTCAGTAGAATTGTCTTTATTATCTGGATTAGTAGGCTCTGTATTAGAATCTATTGGCATAACATTACTATCATCAGATGTTACAACAGGTTCACTATCAGTTGCTTTAACAATAACAGCAAATGATGAAATTAATGCAATAATTGTAAATAAAGTTACAATCATTTTAAATTTGTTTTTTAACATAAATTTTCCTCCTTAAAATATTTTATAACACTAAATATATAATACAAAACTTAAAAAGTCAATACAATTTTTATGAAAATCTATAAAAACACTTGTTTTATTTTAAAAAGTATTATATACTAATTAGCATAGGAAATTAGAATGAGCAGGTGTGGTTTGCCTCCTACAAGGAGGTGAGGCTTATGATAGAAGAAAAAAATGGAGAAAATTTATGAGTGAAGTTAAATGGACAAACGAACAACATCAAGCAATATATGAAAAAGATTTAAATATATTAGTAGCAGCAGCAGCAGGAAGTGGAAAAACAGCAGTATTAGTAGAAAGAATAATAAATAAAATAATAAATGAAAAAATTGATATAGATAAAATTCTATTAGTAACATTTACAAACGCAGCAGCATCAGAAATGAGAGAAAGAATATTAAGTGCAATATATAAAAAAATAGAAAAAGAACCAGAAAATAAAAACCTACAAAAGCAAATAACATTATTATCAAGAGCAAGTATTTGTACAATACACTCATTTTGTTTAGATGTAATAAAAAATAATTTTTATGAAATAGACATATCACCAAATTTTAGAATTGGAGAAGAAACAGAATTAGAAATATTAAAATATGATGTAATAGAAGAATTATTTGAAAATAAATATGAAAATGAAGATAAAGAATTTTTAAAATTAATAGAAAATTATACAGGATATAGAGATGATGAAAATCTAAAACAATTAATTTTAAAAATACATAAATACATACAAAGCAGTCCATATCCTGAAAAATGGCTAGAAGAAAAGATAAATAAATTTAATTATGAAAATAAATTAGAAGAAGATTTTTCAAAAAATGAATGGGGAAAAATACTAATAAACCACATAAAAGATAAGATGCAATTATCTATAAATACATTAAACTTAATAAAACAAGAATTTCAAAAAAGCATAGAATTAGAAAAATTTTATAAAACAATATGTAATGATATTATAGAATTAGAAAAAATACAAAACTTAGAATTATGGGACGAAATATATTTTAACATATTAAACTTAAACTTTGAAAAATGGCCAGTAGATAAAAAAGTAGTATCAGATTTAAAAGATAATGCAAAAGAAATAAGAGACAAAGTGAAACAAGATATCAAAAAAATAAAAGAAAATATATTATTATGTGATTCTAGAACAGCAAATTTAGAATTATTTGAAATGTATAAAATATTAAATTCATTAAAAGATATAGTATTAGAATTTTCGAAAAATTATGAAAATGAAAAGAAAAAAAGAAATATTATAGACTTTAATGATATAGAACATTTTGCTTTAAAAATTTTAGAAAACGAAGAAATCGCTAAAAAATATAGAGAAAAATTTAATGAAATAGCGATAGATGAATATCAAGACAGCAATTTAGTACAAGAAAAAATATTAACAAGCATCTCAAACGGAAAAAATATATTTATGGTAGGAGATGTAAAACAGAGTATATATAAATTTAGACAAGCACGACCAGATTTATTTTTAGATAAATATGAAAATTATAATTTTGCAGATAAAATTACAGATAACAGTCTAGGAATAAAAATTCAATTATTTAAAAATTTTAGAAGTATGAGTAATATACTAGATATAACTAATTTAATATTTGATAATATTATGAGTAAAGAACTAGGAGAAATAGAATACACAAAAGAAGAATTTTTAAATATATGTGAAGAATATGAAAAAATATCAAGTGAAAATCTGCAAAAATCAGAATTAAATATTATAAATTTAAGTGAAGATAAATTAGATGATATAGAAAATGATGAAGAAGATAATGAACAATCAGAAGAACAAATTGAAAACACCGTTTTAGAAGCAAGATTTGTAGCAAACAGAATAAAACAATTATTAAAAAGTGGATATAAAGTATATGATAAAAAAAGAGGAATAAGAGACATCAAATATAAAGATATAGTTATATTGCTAAGGTCAACATCTGTACAAGCACCAATTTATGAAAAAGAATTAACAAAATTAAATTTACCAGTATTTAGTGATAGTAATAATCAATATTTAGATACAATAGAAATTCAAACAATAATGAGCCTATTAAAAATAATAGATAACCCAATGCAAGATATACCACTTGTAACAGTATTAAGAAGCATAATAGGTAAATTTAATGATAATGAATTAGTAGAAATAAGAATAGGAAACTATAATATAAATTTTTATGAAGCAATGTTAAAATATCAAGAAAAAGAAGATGGAAACACTATAATAAAAGAAAAAATAACTAATATCTTAAAATTATTAGAAAAATACAGAAAAGAAAATGAATATTTAGCATTAGATGAATTAATATGGAAAATATATTTAGATACAGGATATTATGATTATGTTACACTAATGCCAAATGGTTTAATAAGACAAGCAAATTTAAAATTATTATTTGAAAAAGCAAAAAAATACGAAAGTGCAAGTTTTAAAGGTTTATTTAATTTTATAAACTTTATAGATAAACTAAAAACTAGCAATGGAGATTTTGGTTCAGCAAAATTAATTGGAGAAAACGAAGATGTAATTAGAATAATGAGTATTCATAAAAGTAAAGGACTAGAATTTCCAATAGTATTTTTGAGTGGTACAGGAAAACAATTTAATTTACAAGATATGAATGAAAATATTTTAATGCACGAAGAAATTGGATTTGGACCAAAATACATCAATTATGAAAGAAAAATTGAATATAGTACATTACCAAAAGAAGCCATAAAAATAAAAATGAGAAAAGA
>CANOPV010000143.1 GCA_947568605.1 uncultured Clostridium sp. | reverse complement strand
GTTGAAACAAGTGAGATATAAATTTTATAAAAATAAATAATAAAATATTATTTAAATAAATTATTTTAATAAAATAAAAAAATTTAATAAAAATATATTATATAATTTTAAATTAATTAATTAATAATAAAAATATAAAATTAATAAAATATTAATTAAAAAATAAATTATTAATATTAATTTAAAAATATTATTAAATAAAAATAATATTTTTTTAAATATAAATTTTAAATTTATAAAATAATATCAAAATTATAATTGATATAAAAATAAAGATATGTTAATATATTATTTAGATAAATAATTAGTTATTACAATTTAAAAGGGGAAAATAAATATGGATATATCAATTAAAAAATGGCAAATAGAATATGCAGAGCAATTAAAGAATGCAATAAACAATGAAAAAATTCTAAATAATTTAAGAGATGGCATACCATATCCATATACAATAGAAAATGCACAAGAATTTATTAAGCAAACTTTAAATGCTCCAAAAGATAGTCAATATTCTTAGGCAATATTTGTAGATAATAAAGTTATAGGAAGTGTTGGTGTATTTAGAAAATATAATATTCATTATAAAACAGCAGAGATTGGTTATTATATATCAGAACAATATTGGGGTAATGGTATAATGACAGAAGTTTTAAAAAAAGTATGTAGTTATATATTTAATGAAACTGATATAATAAGAATATTTGCAGAGCCATTTGCTTATAATATAGGTTCTTGCAGAGTATTAGAAAAAGCAGGTTTTGAATTTGAAGGTACATTGAAAAGTAATGCAATTAAGAATGGTAAAATATTAGATATGAAAATGTATTCTATTATTAGAAATTAAATATAAACTACAATAAAAAAATTATTAAAAAAGTTAAATAAAAAATTAAAATAATTTAGTTAAATACACTGTTTCAGAGATTAAAATAATCAAAAATAACTGCAAAAAATTATAAAAATAAAGCATTTATTTTTATTAATAAAATAGCAGATAAAAATATACATAATTATATTATTTTACACAAAAAAAGACAAAATTTTCTTGCTTAAATGATAAAAGTGTGTTAAAATAGATAATAGGAAGCATTTTGCTTTACTATTTTTAAATGCAGGAGGAAAAAAATATGCTTAAAGTGTTCGGAAGTATGGACGCAAAGGAACTACAAGTCAAACTTCCTAATGGGCGGACAATGACTTTGGAAGAAATTGTTAATGATTATGAAAGATTGCTGATTAACGAGGAGAACTCGAAAAAGGCGATTTCATCTGAACAAAACAAGAAAACTTCAAAAGGACTGATTATGCCTAGACTAGAAGTAGACAAATGGTTCTTGATTAACAGAGATGTTATTGACAAAAACAAAGAAGACATCAAACGACAATGCTATGACTTTGGATACAAAGGTATAGAAATTTATATACGATTTGAGATATCAAATAAAATCGCTGACAAGAATCCCGACCAATATCCTCGCTTAATCGAAACCTTTATTCCCGAGAAGAACTGGGGATATAAAAAAGAACAGGAAATGCGAGATATGTGTGAAGAAATAGGAGAGGGAATGTGCGATGAAGTCATCTGTGATTTAGAGTTGCAAATGAGAATTTGCAATGGAGAATCTGCGGATGATTTATTCAAAAAAGCCGATAAACTTCCACATGTAAGAGTTATAAAACTTAAGAATGGAGGAACCGGTTATTTTGGTGGCGGTGCTGATGATGATAACAATAATCCGCCCGCAGACCTTTTCAGGGACGATTTCGATCCTAATTACAAGCACTACAAGTATGTGCCTTATGCGTTCCGTCGAGTGCTTTCGTAGCACTGAACACTGTTTCGAGTTAATAAAACCGAAGCAAAACTAAAATTAAGGGGAAGTAATTTCTCCTTAATTTTTTTTAATAAGAATCATATTATATTATTATACAAAAAATTAATTTACATTTAATTATAAAAAATAAAAAAATTAAAATACAAATTTTTTATTTTATATAATTTAAATCTTATTTATATAAAATTTAATAATATTAAATTTTAAAATATTATAGAATTAATTTTATTTAAAAAATAAATAATTAATTATTAAAATTAAAGATTAAAAAATTATGAATAAGTAATTAAAAATAAATAAAATTAAAAAAATAATAAATAGACAATTATAATTAAAAAAATTAAGAAATTTTTTATATTATTTTATTTATTAAAATTAAATAAAATAAATATTATAAAAAACATTTAATAAAATATTAAAAAAATAAATTATTAAATATTTTATTTTAAATAATTAAAAATAATAATTAAGTTATAAAAATATTTAATAAATAATTCAGAAAATAAAAATAAATAATCAAAAATTATAATATTGCTTTTATGAAAAAATATTTGATAATTTTGGTAAAAGTTGAATAACAAAATTTATAAATTTGACTTAAAAAGTTTTAAACTTTAAGCATACAATTTGAAGTTAAATATAGAAAGTTTAAATCTAAAAATTAAGTTAAAGGTGGAGATATATTATAGCAAAAAACTACATTATTTAATATAAAAACCAGTTTAATGACAGAATAATATAAAAAGTGGTAAATTAGTACTAATAGTAAAATTAAAAATAAGTAATAGATTTTAGATAATTTTAATATTAAATAACTAAAAATAAGTAATAGAAGTTATATAAAGTAAAAAGGTGAGAATAAAAAAATTTCTATTAATATATTACAGAAATTTTACAAAAGTTTATAAGAAAAGTAATTATTTTTAATTTCTCACAAATATTTTATCATTTAATTAAAAATTAAGATAAATATTAAAAAAATTAGAATAAACTAATATATTTTTAAATAAATATAAATATATAATGAAAAATAATTAATAAAATACAATTTAAAAAAATAAATTATTAATATTATTTTAAAATAATATATAATAAAATAATTTTTTTATTATATATCTAAAAATATAAAATTAATTATAAAATATTATTAAATTATAATTGATATAAAAATAAAAATATGTTAATATCTTATTTAGATAAATTTTTTTATAATAAATCTCGAATGTTAATAAGCATTGCTTGCAGCAACGGACTATTCTTTGTATAATAGTTTTAAAGAAAGGAGTTGTTCTAGGATGTTAAAAGAAAACATTAAATCAATAAGAAAATCAAAAGGACTTTCACAAGAAGAACTTGCAATCAAACTAAATGTGGTAAGACAAACAATTTCTAAATGGGAGCAAGGATTATCAGTTCCAGATTCAGAAATGTTAATCTCTATATCAGAGGTTCTTGAAACACCAGTAAGCACTTTGCTTGGAGAAAGCATTTCAGAATTAAAAGTAGACGATTTGAAAGTGATTTCTGAAAAATTAGAGATAATAAATTTGCAATTATCGCAAAGGAAGAATGCAAAAAGAAAAATAATTCATTGGTTATTTATTTCGTTATGTGCAATTATAATTATAACTTTCATATCTTTATTCTTGTTAAATAGTATTTATTTGAATTGGAATTATAACAAAATAGAATATGCTGTTTTTGGAATTGCTTTTCAGTCATTTGAATGGTTATTTGTTAGGATAGCACCAATTATTCTTATTGCATCAATCATTGGAATTATATTGACTCGAAAGAAAGTTTAAGATTGTTTGTAGTACTAATTATAATTTGGGAAGGAGATAAATTATGGATAAAAAATTAAAGATAATAATAGATAATTGTCCTCAAAACCATAAATGCCCAGCGGTGAACGTTTGTCCAGTTGGAGCATTAAGTCAAAAAGATTTTGAAGCACCTAAAATCGATTATGATAAATGTATCAAGT
>CANOPV010000142.1 GCA_947568605.1 uncultured Clostridium sp. | reverse complement strand
TAATGAAATTCGAGCTAAAAAGTATTTAAAAATTGCTTTTGCGTGCGACAACTTCTAAGTAGCGATTGGAGCCAAAAGCATATTTTTAAATATTTTAGCGAAGAATTGAATATTTAATCTAATTAAAAAAATAATTTTAACGAAGAATTGAATGTTAATTTAACTTAAAAAATAATTTTAATCCGAATCAAAGCGAAGCAAAATAACTTAAAAAAAGAGGTGAAAACAAATGCTAAAATTGCAAACATTATCAGTAATATTTGTATTAATAATGTTACCAGTAATAATACTATTATCATATTATATAGACACGCAAATAGACACAATAGCCCTACAAAACTCTTATGATACAAAACTACTAAATGCAACTTATGATGCAATTGTTGCATTTGAATTAAACACAGTAAACAATAACTACTCAACAAACGCAGAATCATTAAGAAGAGACATAAACGCATCAGTAAACACATTCACAAAAAGTCTAGCAAACAACTTTGGAGTAAGCGGATATGGAAGTAACTATATGTTACCATACATACCAGCACTAGTATACACATTATACGACGGATATTATATATATGCACCAATGCCAAACACAACAATAGAAAACGAAAATGAAGATGCAAAAACTACTTATGAACACACTCTAAAACCTTATGTATATTATACAGCAAGGTATAAATCAGGCACAGACACAGACTTTGTAATAAACTATTCATTAGATAATTATATTGTATTATATGGAAATATAAAAGGAGACTATCATTCAAAAGCAGGATATTTAATATATTCAGATAAATTTGACGGTAAAGTAGATATTAATAATAATATAGAAAGTAGTGAAAATAAGTATTATACTGGTGCAATTAACTTTACAATAGAATTTAATAATTTAATTAAAAATTTAGGAGATTTAGAAATGACAACAGATGACGGACAAGAGCAAGTAATTTCAGCAAAACAAGTATTTTATATAGATGATAAAAACGACCCAGAAGTTAAAACATCTGCATTTTGTGAGCATAAAAATAGCGTAATAAAAAATTCAATACAATCAAATTTAAACTCTGCAATAGCAAGTTATAATAAAAGGTCAGAAGGATTAGATGTTGTATACGATTTTAAAATGCCAATATTAGATGAAGAAGAATGGGATAAAATGTTATCAAATGTATCAATAATAGCATTTATGCAAGGCTTACCAGTCGGAATAAAAACATATAATAACTATATGATAGTTACAAGTACAAAAAATAAACAATGTGTAGATGCAGAATCGCTATATTTCGTAACTTATGACCCAAATACTTTAAAATATGATAATTATTATCATAGAATCAATTGTCCTTTGCTTGCAGAAGAATTAAAAAACAATCGAAGTCATATAATAGAAGGACATTCTAGTATAAATTTTGATGGAATATATGATAGCGAACACAAAACATATAAATATTTTGGTGTAGGGGAATATAATGAAGATTTAAAAAAATATGAATATCCTCGTGGTTCAGTGCTTGCTTGTTATGAATGTATAGTAAGTCCAAAAGTAGGTGGAATAATATATAACAATCCTGAAAAAGACAAAGATACAAACGGAAGAGTTTTAGGAAGAACTTATGCAGGTAATAATCACAATGATAACTTAATAACATTTGTTATGAATAATAATAATGGAAAAGATTACACTAATTTATATGATGAAAATAGATTAAGAAAATTAAGAACAGCATATTATAACGCATTATTTAAAGAAAGACAAAACTTAATAAAAGTATCATCGTATGTAAATAGAGCATCATAAAATTAATTAAGAATTATGAAAAAAATGTAATTATTATTTAAAAATTTAATATTTTACTTAAAGCGAAGCGTGAGGAAAGATATATATTTTTTTCTTTGGCTGAGTGTCCTAAGGGGACACTCGAATGCTGTTAGATACGTAGTATCGTTACAGCATCAGTGGGAAGACGCGAAATGGAAAGAAATATATACTTGCCGAAGGTAGCGGAGCAGAAAAAGTCTATATAAATTTTTAAATAATATTACATTTTTTTATTTTTTAATAATTTTTTTAAAAAATAAAAAATTGGTTATCCTAAATAAAGAATAAAAAATTTATGAGGATAATCAATATGAAAGAAAATAGAAAAGTAATTTTAGGAACCTTATTAGCAAGCATATTTTTAGTAATATTAATATATATAACTAATATTTCATCATTACCAGAAAATATAATAATGTTCCAAGGAGAAAAATTAAATCTAAATACATTATTAGGAATAGAAGTACAAGAAAAAAACAAAGAAATTAATAAACAAGATTTACAAACTGTTCAAGCATCAAGTAATTGGAATATAGACGATGAATACACAGGAAAAGTAAATCTAAGTGTAAATTTATTCGGAATAAATGTAAAAGACATTACAGTAAATGTAATAGAAACAACGCAAGTAGTACCATTAGGAGAATTAGTAGGACTAAAACTATACACAAATGGAGTATTAGTAGTAGGAATGTCAGAAATAGCAGGAATAGACAAAAATAAATATAAACCCTATGAAAATACTGGAATAATAGAAGGAGATATGATAGTAGAAATAAACGAAAAAACAATAACAAATACAACAGAATTAATAGAATGTGTAAATAATTCAAAAGGAAAAGAAATAAGTATAAAATATGTAAGAGATAATGAAATATTAGAAACAAATATAAAACCAATAGAAACAGCAAATAATGACTATAAATTAGGTTTATGGGTAAGAGATGCAGCAGCAGGAGTAGGAACAATAAGTTTTTATGAGCCATCATCAGGACTATTTGCATCATTAGGGCACGGAATAATAGATGTAGATACACAAAAATTATTAGATATATCAACAGGAGAATTTGTTACAACAAATATAGTATCAATAGTAAAAGGAGAAAAAGGAAATCCGGGAAAAATACAAGGTTCAGTAGAAAATCAAAAAACAATAGGAGAAGTATATAAAAACACAGAATTTGGAGTATTTGGAAAAGTATCAAATACAAGTGTGTTAGGAGAAGACTTAACAAAAACTGTAAAAGTAGCATCAAGAAATGAAATAAAGCGAGGCACTGCAACAATATTGTGTACACTTGATAATAATCAAAAAAAAGAATATGAAGTAGAAATAGAAAAAATTTATACAAATAATAACGAAGATAACAAAAGTATGGTAATAAAAATAAAAGATAAAGAATTGCTAGAAAAAACAGGTGGAATAATACAAGGAATGAGTGGAAGTCCAATAATGCAAAATGGTAGATTAATCGGAGTATTAACACACGTTTTAGTATCAAATCCAACAGTAGGGTATGGAGTATTTGCAGATTTAATGGTTGAGAAGATGAAAGAGTAAGAAGAACAAAAATTTGTAAAAATTTTAATATTTACTTGTTTTTTAGTAAAAAATAATATATACTATCTAATATAGGGAATGAAAAGAGCAAATGTGTTGCCACTTTACTGCATAGTTTAACTATGAGAAAGTGAGGTGGTGTTTATGGTAGAATTTTTACTATTCCTAATTTTAGGATTTATGACATCAGTAACTATAAACGTAGCCTTATTAACAATTATATACATAATTTGTACAAATAAGGAATAAATAAAACAACACATCATTGCTTTTGCCGGCAGATGTGTTGTTACAATTATATGTGGCAACCACAATTTGTGGCTTTCATTTCCTATATATATTATATATAAATAAAGGATATTTGTCAATATTTTTTTTATAAAATCATTGGTCTGAAAATTGCAATATTAATTGCACGTTTTTTTATTAAAAAATTAAAAATCTTTAA
>CANOPV010000141.1 GCA_947568605.1 uncultured Clostridium sp. | reverse complement strand
GTTTTAAACTACCTCTTCGTACTGAAAAGGATTGAATTTAAAGATTTTTTCGTTAAAGTCTATATCCATATTTTGCGAAAAATCTATGTTTGCATTTTTTAATTCTTTTATGTTTCTATAAAATGTTGATTTTGTTGTCCTTTCTCTTACATTTCTTAAACCGTCTACCATAATAGAAAGATAAAAGTTATATAATATACTTGCTTTTTTGCTCATTATTTCGTCGCTTTCTTTGTTGGGATATATTGTTTTTAATCTTCTTTGTACTTCTTTTTTACTATTTACTTTCATTAAATCGCTATCAAATATTTTTAATAATTTCATAAATTCTTCGCTCCATATCTGTTTAAAATCTTCGTATTTTGTACTTAAAATTCTTATATATTTTTTATTATAATATGTATGTAGTTTTTTCTTTTTTATTTCGCACTCAAAACGAATTAACCCGTCAATATTTATTAAATAATTATCTATACAAAATTTTTCATTTATTAATTTTTTTAAATCGTGTTTTTTGAATTCTAATACTTTGTTATATATTTTTAATGTTGTTGTTGTTCCAGTTAAATAAATGCTCTCATCTTGATAAAATTTTAGATTTCTTCTAGGATAATTGCATAAACTTAAACTATTAATATATGACCTTACATTTTTATTTTCTTCTAAATCATAGCATATTGCAATATCTATCCTTTGAATAAACCAATGTTTTATATTGGGTAGTTTTATTTTGTATTTTTCTTCTGTAATTTCTATTAATTTTATAGACATATCTATTAAGTTATAAAAACCATTGTGTGAATTGTAACCCCTTTTTATTTTATGATAACTGCCGTTCTATTTCTATATAATATTTATCTTTAAAGTTATATTTTGCACCTTCGCCGACCCTTACTGATAAGGAAGAACTATAAGAGCCTTCTAATTTGTCGTTTACTATTTTATAAAATATCTCGCCTGTGCAATTACTATAAGAAGTTTTGATAATTGAATTATTAGAAATTGTGTCGTGTGTTTTTTTGTCTATCATTGCAAATATTTTTATTGTATCTATCATTTTTTGCACCTACTTTTTATAATTATTCTCATATATGGGACTGTCGGAGGATGTTATTAAGCATCCTCCGTTTTTCATTTATGTATATTTTACAATTGTAACTTTTTCTACATTTTTCAATAATTCAGTTAATATTATAGAATTTTTAGTTTTTAATTTTTGCGGTATTTTCTTTTCAATATCTATTAAACTATTTAAAATTGATAATAAATATTCAAATTCTTCTTTATTCATAGATATAATAAAACCGTCGTAATCACTTGCTTTTTTTATTTTTTCTTCTAAATTAAGCATTTAATTTACACCTCTTTCATTTCTATTAATATATTGTTTATTTTTTATGCTTTCCACAACAGCATAACTGTCAAACAAATATCTTACAAAGTTATTTTGTATAAAACTGTATTTCCATTTTTTACGCATTTTAAATTTTTTCTCTGGGCTTGGGTTATCAATTAATAAATTGTAATCGTCTGCGTCATAACATTTTTGTCTAGTCCAACGCCCTAAAAATGTTTTACATTCTACTACTTCATAACATTGTTCTCTTAATTGTTTTACTACTCTTGTAAATACTTGTGTTGTAGCAACTATTTTTATTCTTTGTTTTCTTTGCATTGTAACAGTAGATAGTAATTCTTCGGGAAAGTCTTTCCAATTATTACAGTTATATTCATTCTGCAACTCATCTATTGCAAATATTACACCGTCTAAACCGTTTCTGACATCTGTAAATTGTCGCCAATCTACAAATGGCATATCTTGTTTTATGTAGTTAAAATTTGTTACTATTGTACAATTTGGGTATTTTTGTTTCATTCTGTCAAGATATTCCACCATACTAATTGTTTTTCCACCGTCCTTGTCTACCACAGAAAACAGTTAGTCCATATAATTCAAATTTTCTACCATTTATTGCTAACATTAATAAATCGTATATTTTCCAACGAATAAAATCTAGTAATTTACTTAAAAACCTTAATATTGGTATTTCAATAACAGGTATATTTATTTTTTGTAATTTTTCTGCTATTTTTAATAATCTATATTGGAATTTTAATTTTTTGAATTTTGCATATATATTCATAAATTCGCTAATATCTACATAATTAAATACATTTTTTCTTAAATTATAATAATATTTATTTAATACAATATTTTTTCTCATATCTACACCCTTTCTAACTATGACCTACATTTATAATAGGTATTAATGAAAATACGAACCTTAATAAACCAATTAAAAAGTGAATTGTCATCCAAAATGTTATACTTCCTAAAACCATAAGCCACGTTTCAGGTGGAAAGAAGTTAAGACCAGTAACAAGCATATTAAATAATTCTGTTGTACTATCTGACCCAACTGTTATATATGGTAATGCTGTTATTATTCCTTTTATAATACTTAAAAATGGACTTATTATTAATTTTACTATCATTTTTTAGAACCACCACCATTTTGATTATTATTAAAATTTGCACCGTCTAATAAAGAACGGTTAGACAATAATTTTATTACTTGATTTATGTTGTATATTATAAAGAATAGCCACGTAAAACCCCTACACCACGCAAACCATTTTTGTTTATGTTTTAATACAAAGTTAAAGTCTATCCAATGGCTACCAGTAGAAATTGTTGTATCTCCAATTTTATAATTTTCAAATTCTACATTTAAGCCCGCTGGCTCGCCTTCTGCAATGTCTTTCATATTTTCAAATGCTCTCACGTATGTATCATAAGGAATTTTTTGTTCTACCAAATTTTCTAATTCTATTACAATATTTTCAAAATATCCGTTCTTCTGGTACGAATATACTTATAAAAAAGTTTTTTATATCTTCCCAAAAGTTAGTAAAAAATTCGGGTATTCCTTTAAAAAAATTTGTTATATTCTTTACCATATCACTAAAACCATTGCTGATGTTTGTCCATAAATCATTAAAAAAAGTACCTATATTTTCTCCTAAATCTTTAAATGAATTTTTTATGTTTTCCCATAAATCAGAAAACCAATCTCCAATATTTTTAAAGCCGTCGCTTATAGATGTAAATATATTACTTGTTTCATTAAGTAAATTATTAAACCAATTCCCAATATTGCTAAGCCAACTGGTATTATTATCTTCATTACTGTTGTCATTACTGTCGGTATTTGTTCCACTGTTTCCACCAGTACTGGAATTGTTGTCGTTTCCTGTACTGGTACTTGAAAAAAAAATTCACTATAAGTATTATCAGTATATATGTCAAATGTTGCATATAAATAAGAGCGGTTAGATACATCTGTTTTGTATATAAAATTACTATTAGCACCATTGTTTGAGCCACCATTTTTTAAAAAGGTTGGATTTTTATCAGCAAAGTATATAACTTCTGCACTTCTAGGACTATAATTTAACGTTGCTCGTCCATTTCCATAATTAGTAATATAACATTTAAAATTATCAGACTTTTTAATAAAAATTATTTTATAATAATCAATATCATTAGAACCTATAATAAAATTGTAATCACCACTTTTATATTGTTCTGTTTCATAAATCAGATTAAATAAAGCCTCGTCTTTTAATTCTAAGAGTGTATAAGCCTTTACATTAGATATATTAAAAAATAATAAAAATGTAAAAAATAATAATATTATTATTAAATATTTATTGATTGACTTCATAGTTTATAATTCCTTTCATATTTTAAATTTTAAAATAGCCCGTTCTTTTGCCACTAATGGCAAAAGAATGTGCATATTGGGCAAAATACTATAAAAATTTATAAATAATTCTAGGAATTAATGCAACTGCTATAATTATGCACATTTTTGTTAAACC
>CANOPV010000140.1 GCA_947568605.1 uncultured Clostridium sp. | reverse complement strand
TATAAAAAATAGGTTGTGTTAGAGTATTTTAAAAAATTTTATTAAAAATAATTTTAGCATAAAATAGAATAGATTTCAATATTTTACTAAAATTACAGAAAAATAAGTATGTGTCAAGTGTTTGTGGGCAATTTTTTTATTTTTTTTAAAATTTCTTAAAAGCCTTGCCCTATCTGTACATTAAAGCCGTTGGTTCTGCTATTTTTACTAATTCTTTTATTTTTGGAGTGTATTCTATTATTTTTGCTTGTGCATATTTGTTTTCTTCTGTTTCTATTAAATTTGTTCTATGTATCTTTTTATTTTTTAATACATTTTCTTCTATTTCTTTTATATATTCTTCTATGCTGTTGTCTATTGGTATTTCACTTTCTATTTTTTCTATTCCTATGTTTCCTTTTGTTTCTGAATAAATAGCACATATTTTTGATATATATGTCGCTCCGTTTTTGCTCCAACTTTTTCGTCCACTGCATAATTTTACTTTTAACACGCTAAATATTTGACTTTCCATTATTCCCATATCTCTGTACTCTGTATCCTTTGGGGCTTTTGGTATTTCTTCTGCAATTTCTGTATAACGCGGTAAACCGTTTCTTAAATATTTTTTTAGTGTGTTTAATTTTTTTATTGTTTTTTCTTCTCCACCTAATTCATATTTTAAGTTTTCTATGTATTCAGGTATTTCATTATATCGTTTTTCTTTTAATAAATTAATTAATTGTTCTTGATGTTCTTTTTCTTGTATATCTCTTATTATTTCTTGATGTATGTGGAAATTATCCTTTTGATATATTGTCTTTTCTGTACATAAATTTTCTATCCATTTTGCACCGTCGCCGTTTAGTACTCGTAATTTTATTGTTTCTGTGTTATATTTTTGATATATTTTTGCATTTCTTATTTTTTCTAATGTTTTTGGGGTCATAAAGCCTGCTATATATTCTTTATTTACTAGATTATGTCTATTATTGTCTTTTTCCCAACCTTCGTGTGTAATGTGTAGTTTTAATTCACTTTTTACAGATTTTAATTTTTCGTATTCTTTATTTTGTTTTTCGCATTTTTCTTTGTATTTTTCTTTTTGTTCTTGTCTGTCTTTTCCTTGCAAATTTAACCATATACCGTCGGCTTCTTCAAATAGGGCGGGAACTTTTCTTGTTCCTTTATATAATTTTTCTTGTTGATGTAGTTTTACTAATTGTTTTTCTTTTTCTGCTATGTCTTTTCCTACTGTATATATAATATTTCTTAAACCTTCGTGGCTTATTGTTTCATTTGTTAAATTTTTTATTTCTTCTGCTCCCTTGCGATATGAAATTGTTTCGCATACTGTTTTTAGCATTTTTTCTACTAAATTATTTGATATTTTCCCTATTGTACTTATAGATAATGTATTGTCTAATAAATATATATGTTTTTCTTCTTTTTCTCCTTTTATTAAGTATATTGCTCTTTTGTATTCTATTTCTCCCATTAGTGTTTTTATACAATTTGTTCTATAACCTTTATGTCTGTATGTTTTTTTATCTCTATTTTCCATTAAAATTTTATCTTGACTTTCTAATATGTTTTTTAGTATATTACAACCTAATTTACAAACTAAATTATATACTTTTTTCTCTAATTCATTGAATTTTACACTATTTTCTATTTCGGACATTTTTTTATTTCTCCTTTTTTGTAATATTTTTTAGGGTCTATGGGTATTAACACATTTTATGTATTAATACCCCTTGCAATATTTTAAAATACGGTCATTTTGTACAATAGTCTTTCGCGACATAAAGTAGCACTTATTACCCCATAAACAATTTATAGTCCTACTTCGTCGCTACGCTCCTCGACCTAACCTAACCCATAAATTGTTTATGGGGTAATAAGTATGTCTTCGAAGTAAACGCATTTTATTTCACGAACTATTGACAAAATATTAATGTTAGCATTTTTAGAGTTTTATGCTTGTTTCATACTGTTTATTATTTTGTTTTTTATATTCTGACAATCTTCTATATGTTCTCCGTATTCCATAACACTACTTGCATAATTAAAATAGTCAATTGCTTTTAATAATACACTATATTCTTCTGTTGTTAATTCTATTGAAATTAATATTCTTGTATCTGACATTTTTCTTTTCTCCTTTCATATTTGAAATTGCAAAATATATATTTGTCTTTGCAAATATATTATAAGCGGTCGCAAATAATTTGTCAATACTTTTTTCTGTATTTTCAAAAATTTTTTTTGTAAAATCAAATTTTTTATTTATTTTTACATATAAATACTTGATTTTTAATTTTTTTTGTTATAATATTAAAATATCAAAAGGAGGAAATTTTATGTTATCTTATGAACCTTTATGGCACACACTATTAACAAAAAAATTAAAAAAAACAGACTTATTATCAATAATATCATCTTCAACATTAGCAAAGTTAGGAAAAGATGAACCTGTTAATTCAGATATATATGATAAAATATGCAATTTTCTTAATTGTGAAATAGAGGATATTGTTAAGCATAATAAATAATATTAATTAAATTGTAATATTGTTTACATAATTTGTCAATATTTTTTTAACAAAAAAGCAACATTCGACAAAACTTCCAAAAAAACGACATAACCTTTTTAGTTATGTCGTTTAATTTTGTCTAAAATTAATTCTTTTAGAAATAAAATTATATTTATATCTGTATAATAATACTTTTTTGCAAATATCTTGAAGTCTATTAAATCTATAATAATATTGATTATTATTACTATTATTAAATATATTAAAATAAAACATATTGTTTTTATATCTTTTAAATTCTCTAAATGTAACATTTATATTCCCCCCTTTTATATATAATAACAAATATAGTACTATTTTACAACCTGTTTTATAGGTATAGTTTTAAAATTGTTTTTATGTTTAAATTTTAGTATAAGTTTTTAAATTATAAATAATAATAAAGTAGGTGGAAATATATGTTTGATATTAAAAAATTTAAAAATAGCAATGTACAAACTTCTGTTAGATTTCCCGAAGATATATACAATGAACTTAAAAAAATTGCTACTAAAAATGATATGAGTTTTAACAATGTTGTCATTAGTTGTATTAAATATGCGTTAGAAGATATGAAAAAATAATATATTCATTTTATACTATATTTTCGTATTTATAATAATTTTTATTTAATGTTTAATTTTAAAGTGTATCTTGTAATAGATACATTTTTTTTATATTATTCCATAACTCTTTTATTATTTTCCGTTTTCAAGTATGCTTTTTGATTACTCTTATACGGACAGTAACATATTTTTACATTGCAAAAATCAAGGTCATAACCTGACAAGTATTGTTTGATTTTTTGTAAAAATATGTTGATATTGTGTCAAGAGTACTCAAAAAGCACATTGAAAACTAAATAAAAAAATAATAAAAGGAGAGATGTATATGGAATATTTTAAAAATGTAAAATCTATACAAGAGTTAAAAAAGCAATATAGGGACTTAGTAAAACAGTACCACCCTGACTTAAATAAAAATAGCACTACAAAGATTATGCAAGATATAAATGCTGAGTATGATAGGTTATTTGATAAAGTAAAAAATTCTTTTATTAATTCTAACGGAGAAATATATCAAAAAGAGAATAATGAGAACATAGAAGAATTTAAAGACATTATTAATAAGATTATTACTTTTAAGAATTGCAAAATTGAGATTATAGGAAATTGGGTTTGGGTAACTGGAAATACAAAGTATTATAAAGAAATACTAAAAAGTCTAAAATTCAAATGGATACAAAATAAAAGTGCTTGGGCTTATCATCAAGATAAATATTTTAAGAAAACTAAAAATGTATATACATTAGAAGATTTAAGAAAATCTTTCGCAACTGTAAGCATTA